>NZ_JBQGCX010001248.1:0-3429 GCF_052038725.1 Actinosynnema sp. | reverse complement strand
GGGGGGGGGGGGGGGGCACCCCCCCCCCCCCGCGCCAGCGCGTCAGCGCACCCCGGACCGGGGCCGGGACCGGGCCGCCGTCACCACAGGCCGCCCTGGGGTTCCGGCGCGGGCTCGTCCACGGCGTCCTCCCACCGGTAGGCGCGCACGTCCACCTTCCCGCCGACGGGCACCACGCCCTCCTCGCGCAGCCGTTGCAGCTGCTCCTCCGCGATGTGCGGCGCGCAGGTCCCGTCCGCCTTGAGCACCCGGTGCCACGGCAGGTCGCGCCCGTCCTGGTTGAGCACCTGCCCGACCAGCCGGGCGGACGGCGCGCGGGACAGCTTGGCCACGTCCCCGTAGGTGGCCACCCGGCCCTCCGGGATCGCGCGCACGGTCTCGCGGATCAGCTCGTGCAGCTCTTCGTCCACCCGCGCAGTTTTCCACGGCCGCCGCGCGCCGCGCTCCACCCGAGCCGCCGTGTCGCGCCCGGTCCCGCGCGGGTTGGCCCGCGCGCACCAGCGGCGCTGGTTCTGTCGGTGCAACGTGGTTCTATCGTCGTCGTGGCTCCCAACAGGACCCCCCTCCTGGTCCGAGGCCCTTCGGACCCCCGGCCCGTCCCCACCTGGGACGCGGCCTCCCGCCGCGTGCTGGAGCACCCCGGCGGGCCGCTGCGCGTGCTGGGCGGTCCCGGCACGGGCAAGACGACGCTGATCGCCGAGACCGCCGCCCGCAGGGTGCGCGCGGGGGCGGCTCCGGAGAGCGTGCTGGTGCTGACCGCGAACCGGCGGGCCGCCGAGTCCATGCGCGCCCACCTGACCGCGCTGATCCGCCGCACCCCGGACGGCGAGCTGCTGCCCGTGGTGCGGGAGCCGCTGGTGCGCACCGTGCACTCGTACGCGTTCGCGGTGCTGCGGGCCCGCGCGGTGCGGGACGGGGAGCCGCCGCCCCGGCTGCTGGCCGGGCCCGAGCAGGACGCCGTGGTGCGCGAGCTGATCACCGGCGACGTGGAGGCGGGCGCGCGGCACTGGCCGGAGCGGCTGCGGCCCGCGCTGACCCTGCCGGGGTTCGCCGGGGAGCTGCGGGACCTGCTGCTGCGCGCGGTCGAGCGCGGGCTGGCCCCCGAGGACCTGGTGGCGCTGGGCGAGGGGCACGGGCGCGACGAGTGGGTGGCGGCCGGGCTGTTCGGCGAGCAGTACGAGCAGGTGTCGCTGCTGGCCTCGCAGGGCCTCGCGCCCGCCTACGACGCGGCCGAGCTGGTGGACAACGCGCTGCTGGCGTTCGAGAACGACGAGGAGCTGCTGTCCGGCGAGCGGGCGCGCGTGCGGCACGTGTACGTGGACGACGCCCAGCACCTGGACCCGCTGCAGCACGCCCTGATCCGCGCGGTCGGGTCGGCGGCGGACGAGTTCCTGCTGTTCGGCGACCCGGACCAGGCGGTGTTCTCGTTCCGGGGGGCCGATCCGAGGCTGCTCGTGGACGGCGACAGCCCGCAGGTGGTGCTCTCCCGCAGCCACCGGCTGTCGTCGGCGGTGCGCGCCGCCACCGCCGGGCTCGCCTCGCGGCTGCCGGGGGCCTCGCCCGCGCGCGAGGTCTCTCCGGTCGGCGAGGGCGGCACGACGCAGGTGCGGCTGTTCGCGTCCGAGGCGCAGGAGGCGTCCTGGGTGGCCGACCGGTTGCGCCGCGCGCACCTGGTGGACGGGGTGCCGTGGTCGCGGATGGCGGTGGTGGTGCGGTCGGCGACCAGGTCGCTGCCGGTGATCCAGCGCGCCCTGCTCGCGGCGGGCGTCCCGGTGGCGGTGCCGGGCACGGACCTGCCGCTGGCCCGCCAGCCCGCCGTGACGCCGCTGCTGGCGCTGCTGCGCTGCGCGGCCGTGCCCGGATCGCTGGACGAGGACACGGCCGCGATGCTGCTGTCCTCGCCGCTCGGCGGGGCCGACCCGCTGGCGCTGCGCCGGTTGCGGCGGGGTCTGCGCAGGCTGGAGATCGCGGCGGGCCGGGACCGGCCGAGCGGCGAGCTGCTCGTGGAGGTGATCGAGGACCGGGACCGGCTGGCCGCGCTGGAGGACGCCGAGTCCGCGCCCGCCCGGCGGGTGGCCCGGCTGCTGCGCACCGCCCGCGACAGCATCAGGCGCGGGTCCAGCGTGGAGGTCGTGCTGTGGGACCTGTGGCAGGACACGGGTCTGCAGGACCGGTGGGTGGCGATGTCCTCGCGGCACGGCACCACCGGGATGCAGGCCGACCGGGACCTGGACGCGGTCGTGGCGCTGTTCGAGACCGCCGCCAAGTACGTGGACCGGCTGCCCGGCGCGTCGCCGGACGGGTTCGCCGACTACCTGGAGGCGCAGCACATCGTCGGCGACACGCTGGCCGCCGCCGCGCCCGTCGGGGAGGCCGTGGCGGTGCTGACCGCGCACGCGTCGGCCGGGCAGGAGTGGGAGGTCGTGGCGGTGCCCGGCGTGCAGGAGGGCACGTGGCCGGACCTGCGGCTGCGCGGGTCGCTGCTGGGCGTGGAGCGGTTGGTGGACCTGGTGTCCGGGGTCGGCGCGGGCGCGTCGGCCGTGGCCCCGCTGCTGGCCGAGGAGCGCAGGCTGCTGCTCGTGGCGACCAGCCGGGCGCGGCGGGTGCTGCTGGTGAGCGCGGTGCGCGGCGAGGACGCGCAGCCGTCCCGGTTCCTGGACGAGCTGGAGGACGCGGGCGAGGGCGAGGCCGAGCGGCGGATCACCCCGCCGGAGCGGGGGCTGGTGCTGGCCGAGCTGGTCGGGGAGCTGCGGCGGGTGGTGTGCGATCCGGGTGAGAGCGCCGACCGCAGGGACCGAGCGGCGACCCAGCTGGCCAGGTTGGCGGCCGACGGGGTGCCGGGGGCGCACCCGGACACCTGGTACGGGTTGGCCCCGGTGACCACCGACGTGCCGCTGTGGACCGAGGAGCACACCGTGTCGGTGTCGCCGTCGACGGTGGAGACGCTGTCGAAGTGCCCGGTGCGGTGGGTGGTCGAGCGGCACGGCGGGCAGGACCCGGCGGAGCTGGCGTCGATCACCGGCACGCTCGTGCACGCGCTGGCGCAGGCCGCCGCGTCGGGGGCGGGCGAGGCGGAGCTGAAGGAGAAGCTGGACGAGGCGTGGACGGCGGTGGACGCGGGGGCGCCGTGGTTCTCGCGGCGCGAGCGGATGCGGGTGGAGCGGATGCTCGACGCGTTCCTGGCGTGGCTGTCGGCGAGCCGGGGGCAGCTGACGCAGGTGTCGGTGGAGGAGGAGATCTCCGTCGACCTGCCGAAGGCGGAGGGCGGCCCGAGGCTGAGGGTGCGCGGCCGGGTGGACCGGCTGGAGACCGACCGCGACGGCAGGCCGGTGGTGGTGGACATCAAGACGGCGAAGACGCCGGTGAGCAAGAAGGACGCGCAGGAGCACCCGCAGCTGGCGGTGTACCAGCTGGCGTCGGCGCTGGGCG
>NZ_JBQGCX010001247.1:0-2199 GCF_052038725.1 Actinosynnema sp. | reverse complement strand
GGGGGCGGGGGGGGGTGGAGCGCGGTGGGTCGCGCGCGCGGCCGGCGGCGCCGGGCGCGTCAGACCTGTGTGGTCGCGGCGTCCTTGGTGAACGGGGTGATCTCGTCGGCGCGGCCCGACACGACCTTCGCCACCCACTCCGGGTCGGCGAGCAGGGCGCGTCCCACGGCGATCAGGTCGAACTCGTCGCGCTCCAGGCTGTCGAGCAGGGCGTCGACGTCGGTGCGCGCGGCGGACGGGTCGCCGCCGAAGAACTTCGACACGTCGGCGTCCAGGCCGACCGAGCCGACGCTGATGGTGGCCTTGCCGGTCAGCTTCTTGATCCAGCCCGCGAGGTTCAGGTCGCCCTCGCCGTCGAACTCGGGGTCCCAGTAGCGGCGGGTGGAGGCGTGGAAGACGTCGACGCCCGCGGCGACGAGCGGGGCGAGGATCGCCTCCAGCTCCTGCGGGGTGTCGGCGATGCGGGCGGCGTAGTCGCCCATCTTCCACTGGGACATGCGCAGGATCAGCGGGAAGTCCGGGGACACCGCGGCGCGCACGGCGGCGACGACCTCGGCCGCGAAGCGGGTGCGGGCCACCGGGTCGCCGCCGTAGGCGTCGGTGCGGCGGTTCGTGCCCGCCCACAGGAACTGGTCGATCAGGTAGCCGTGGGCGCCGTGCAGCTCGATGCCGTCGAAGCCGATGCGCTCGGCGTCCGCCGCGGCGGTCGCGAAGGCGGCGACGACGTCGTCGATGTCCCGCTGGGTCATGGTGTCGCCGTCGGCGGTGCCGCCGATGCCGACGCCGGACGGGCCGATCGACGGGGCGTCGGGGTTCGGCGGGGCGCCCGCCGGGCGCGCCATGCCGACGTGCCACAGCTGCGGGACGATCGTGCCGCCCGCCGCGTGGACCTGCTCGACGACGTTCGCCCAGCCCGCGAGCTGCGCCTCGCCGTGGAAGCGCGGGATGCGGTCGCTCAGGCCCGCCGAGCGGTGGTTGACGTAGGTGCCCTCGGTGACGATCAGGCCGACGCCGCCCGCGGCGCGCCGCGCGTAGTAGGAGGCCACGTCGGCGCCGGGGGTGCCGTCGGGCGAGAAGGCGCGGGTCATGGGGGCCATCGCCACCCGGCCGGGCACGGTCAGCGAGCCGACGGTGAAGGGGCGGGACAGCAGGGTTGCCGCGCGCTCTGCGCTGCTGGTGGACACGAGGGCTCCTAGTGCCGGTTGTTCGGGTGCTGGAGCCAACGCTAAAACCTGACGTTGACGTCAGAGGCAAGCTTTGTGACCGGGATCGCCGACGGCTTCCCGCAGCCGGTCCCGGAACCAGGCCGGGGTGTGCTCGGGGCCGCGGGGGAACTCCTCCCGGTCCTCCCGGTAGTCGCGGGCGGTCGGGGGTTCGCGGAACTCGGGTTCGGCGGTCCACTCGTAGTGGACGTCGAAGCGGTCCGGGCGCTCCAGGGTGTAGCGGGCGGTGAACCACGTCCCCCGGTCGGGTTCGCGCGCGCCCGCGCGCAGGTCCTGGAACCGGTGCCAGACCCGCTGGGGCGGGGTCCAGGCGCGCAGGGCGCCGTCCTCGCTGATCAGGCCGACGCTGATCTCGATGTGGCCGCCGAGCTGGCGGTGCTCCAGCACTATCCGCTGCCAGTCGGACGGGGCGGATTCGAGCAGGGTCACGGCTATCACGGCCAGGAGTTCGCGCTGCTCGTCCTGGGTCAGTCGCGGCCAGTCGTTCACGCATCACTCCTGCGGGGGTCGGGTCCACCAACCGGGTCACCCTACTGAGCTAAGCGCTGGATACCGGGTGGTGTGGTGGACCGGACAGGAGTTCACGGGGGCGTGAATTGCCGGGTGTGAACGCCGACAGCGCGGTGGAGCACCGGGATCGGTGTCCTCCGCGCGGATCATCGGTGACGTCGTTCGGGGGTTTTCACCCGGTTCGTGGTTTTCCGGGGTGACGGGCGGCGCTGCCCGGTCCCGTTCCGCCGGGGTCAGCGGGCGGGGAGCACCACGACCGGGGCGGGTGCGCGGCGGACGCAGTGCGCGCTGGTCGTGCCCAGCAGCGCCCGGCCGAACGCCGAGCGGCGCAGTCCGCGACCGGTGTGCGCGGCCACGACCAGCATCGCCGCGCCCGCGGCCTCCGACTCCAGCACCTCGGCCGCCGGTCCGCGCACCGCGCGCCGCACCACGGCGGGCGGCTGGGGCCGGTCGGCGGCGCCGCGCA
>NZ_JBQGCX010001246.1:0-8897 GCF_052038725.1 Actinosynnema sp. | reverse complement strand
CGGGTCCGCGAACGGGTCGGGCGCCTCGGGCGAGCCCGTGAAGGGCGAGGGTGACGGGGGCGCGGTCGCGCAGGCCAAGCCCGCCGAGGCCGAGCCCGCCGACGCGAAGCCCGCCGCTCCCGAGCCCGCCGAAGCTGAGGCGGCCGAGCCCGCCACCCCCGAGCCCGCCGAACCCCAGCCCGCCGACGCCGCCAAGCCCCCGGTGTCGAAGGCCGACGAGAGCACCCAGGCGGCCCTCGCGCCCGTCGACGGGCCCGAGCCCACGCCCGAGGCCGTCGTCGTGGCCGCGCACGTCGCCGCCCCCGCCGCCGCGGTCGACGTCGAGCCGCCGACCGAGCGGGTCGCCCGGCCCGACACCCTCGACGGGTACGACCGCCAGCCGCCCGCCGAGTTCTGGGCGGACACCTCCGGCGCCCCGACCCACCCGCCGTACTCCTTCCACCGCGAGCGGCCCAAGGTGGTGGTGCAGCGGGACATCCCGGCCGCGATCAAGGTGTTCTCCACGACCTCCCTCCTCGGCCTGCCGATCGGCCTGCTGTGGGCGTGGCTCGCGCCCGCCCAGAACGTCGTGGTGCAGTCGGGCGGGTTCGTCCCGGTGCCCGGCGAGAGCTACCACCGGCTCGACTCGCTGATGGTGTTCGTGCTGCTCGGCCTGGCCGCCGGGGTGCTCACCGGCGCCGCGTCGTGGATGATGCGCGAGCTGCGCGGCCCCGTGGTCATGCTGGCCGCGACGGTCGGATCGGTGCTGGCGGCGTTCCTGGCGTTCCGGGTCAGCGCGCCGTTCTCGACCTGGCGCCACGAGCTGGCGTCCGCGCCCGCGGTCGGCGAGGTGATCCGGCTGGCGCCCTCCCTGGACAGCGCGTGGGGCATCGTGGCCTGGCCGCTCGGCACCGCGCTCGCGTACGGCTGCCTCGCGGCCTGGAACGGCATGGACGACCTGGGGCGCAGGCTCGCCTGAGCGGCTTCGGACCGCGCAGGCGCCGGTCGCGGTGGCCCGCGCGTGAGCGGCAGCGCTCACCCCAGCTCCCGGCCGAGCGTCTCCGGCAGGCCCAGCAGCGCCAGCACGGCGATGCCGTAGGCCGCCGCCCCGAACGCCATCGCGCCGCCCACGCCCGCGCTCTCGGCCGCGAACCCGACCGCCGCCGGGAACAGCGCGCCCACGGCCCGCCCGGAGTTGTAGGTGAAGCCCTGGCCGGTGCCGCGCAGGTGCGCCGGGTACAGCTCCGACAGGAACGAGCCGAACCCGCTGAAGATCGCCGACGTGCAGAAGCCCAGCGGGAAGCCGAGGAACAGGATCGTGGTGTTCGCGCCCTCCGGGATGCGGGTGTAGAGCAGGATCAGCGCCGCCGACAGCACCGAGAACAGCGCGAACGTGCGCTTGCGGCCCAGCTCGTCGGTCAGGTGGCCGCCGCACACGTAGCCGGTGAACGCGCCCGAGATCAGGAACGCCAGGTAGCCGCCGGTGCCGATGACGGTCAGGCCGCGCTCGGACTTCAGGTACGTCGGCAGCCAGGTCGCGAGCGTGTAGTAGCCGCCCTGCACGCCCGTGGCCAGCAGGGACGCGAACGCGGTGGTGCGGGCCAGCGGGCCGGTGAAGATCGCGCCGAACGAGCCGCGCTCGGCGCTCGCGGTGCGGCGGGCGGTGGCCTCGGGGGCGTCCTGGACGCGGCGGCGGACGTAGATGATCAGCAGGGCGGGCAGCGCGCCGGTGAAGAACAGCACCCGCCAGGCCAGGTCGGGGTGCACCAGCTCGAACACCAGCGCGTAGACCAGCACCGACAGCGCCCAGCCGACCGCCCACGAGCTCTGGACGAACGCGACGGTGCGGCCCCGGTAGCGGGGCGCGCAGTACTCGGCGACCAGGATCGCGCCGACCGCCCACGCGCCGACGAAGCCCAGGCCCGGCAGGGCGCGGACTACCAGGAGCTCCTCGTAGCTGGTGGCGAACCCGCACAGGACGGTGAACACGGCGTAGGTGACGACGGTGATCATCAGGGCGCGGGTGCGGCCGAGGCGGTCGGCGAGCACGCCCGCGATGGCGCCGCCGAGCGCGCTGACCACGAGGGTGACCGTGGTGAGCAGGCCCGCCTCGCCCTTGGTGATCCCGAAGTAGGCGGTGATGGCGACCAGGCCCAGCGGCAGGACCTGGAAGTCGTAGGAGTCGAGGCCGTAGCCGCCGACCGCGCCGACGAAGGCGCGCCGTCCGCGCTGCCCGAGGGTGCGGTACCAGGCGAACCGGCCGTTCCCGTCGCTGGACGTGGCGCTGTCCGGTGCGGTGGCGCTCATTCTCACCTCGCTGGGGGAGGGGTGTGCTGTGCGCCACACGGTAGGGGATTGTTGAACAATCCCACCAGGACGCTTCGGTGGGGAATGGGGATTCGGGGTGGGGCGGGTTCGGGGGGCGCTGTGCTTGGCTGGGCGGGTGGGGACGGTGGGGGACGGGGCTGACGGGCGCGCCGAACTGCTCGCGGAGCTGGAGTGCCAGGACCCGCGCCGGTACTGGGCGCGCAGGGACGCGCTCGCCCTGGTCGGCGACCTGCCGGAGGCCGCGCCCGTCCTGGTCGCGGCCCTCGGCCGGGAACCGGACCACGCGGAGGGCGCCTCGCACTTCGAGCGGGGCAACGCGACGGCGTTCGCCGAACTCGTCGCGGCTCGCTGCCTGCGAGTCCCGCGCCCCGACCTCGTGCCGCCGCTGCTGGAGGCCGCGCGCGGTCCGACCCCGCACCGCTCCGCGCTCGCGGTGGTCCTGGGCCGCTGGCGGGTGGTCGAGGCCGTGCCGCTGCTGGCCGAGTGGGTCGTCGGCCCGGACGAGGTCGGCGCGCTGCGGTCGGCCGAGGCGCTGAGCGCGCTGGCGCGCGACCGGGACCTCGGAGCGGTCGTGCCGGAGGTGGTCGTGCCCGCGCTGCTCGTCGCGCTCGGGAAGGCGGCGGGGCCGTCCGCGTCCGACCGGCGGCACGCGGTCCTGAACGCCTTGCGGCGCACCGGGGACGCCCGAGGCGAGGCCGTCGCGCTGGCCTGCCTGGACGACCCGGCTCCGGAGGTCCGGACCGCCGCCGCGTGGTTGCTCGCCGAGGTCGGCGGCGTGGAGTCGTTGCCGCGACTGGGGGAGCTCGCCTCCGGCGAGCACGCGCGGGCCGCGCTCACCGGGTTGCTCCGCTTGGCGGACAAGGGCTCCGCGCCCGCGCTGCGCCGGGTGCTCGCGACCGGCGACCGGCGCTCGCGACTGCTCGCGCTGCGGGCGCTGGAGCGGTGCGGTGAGTGGCGGGTCCCCGGCGACGACCGCGCGGAAACCCTGCTGCTGGGCCGGATCGGCGATCCCGAGACCGCGCGCGAGCGCCTCGTGGCCGCCCTCTCGCACGCCGATCCGGCGGTGCGGGCCGTCGCCGTCGCGTCGCTGCGCCTGCGCGGCAGGCCGGAGCTCGCGCGGCCCGCGCTCGACGACCCCAGCCCGCACGTCCGCACCGCCGCGCGCGGTGTCCTCGACGCGCCGCCGCCTGCGGCCGGATGACGGTGTTCGCGGGCGCTCACCCTTGTGCCACAAGGAGTTCCGGCGCCGCGCTCGCGGCGCCGGAAAGCGCCCCACCGGGGAACCCGCGCCCCGCCGGTCAGTTCCGGTTCGGCGGGTGGCCGAACTCCGACAGGGGCGCGGGCACCGCGCGCAGCGCCGCCAGCAGCCCGGCCTCGCGGTGCAGGACCTTGCGCACCAACCTCAGCCGCCGCGCCTCCACGGTCTCCTCCAGCAGCCGCTGCCGGTCCTCCATCGTCATCAGGCAGTCGCTGGCCAACCGGTAGGCCAGGTCGTCGAACATCTCCGGCGAGTGCTCGGGGAACCACTCCCGCTCGAACCGCGCCGCCTCCCGGTACCGGGCGTGCGCGGCCCTGGCGCTCGCGGCCAGCAGCGGCAGCACGGACGCAAGTTCCGGCGGCGACGGGGTGTCCGGCAGCCACTCCACCTTGCCCACCAGGTAGGGCGCCGCGTTCTCCTCCACCTCCAGCAGGCGGAACCTGCTGCCGCCCACCGTCGCCAGGTCGAACCTGCCGTCCGGGAAGCGGTGCGTGTCCTGGAGCACCGCCGAGCAGCCGATCGCCTGCAGCGCCTGCACGTTCTCCGCGCCGACCTCCCAGCCCTGCTTGATGGAGACGACCCCGAAGCTGCGGTTCGGCACGGCGCCGGTCACCAGGTCCACGGTCAACTGCCGGTAGCGCGGCTCGAAGATGTGCAGTGGCAGGGACGCCCCGGGCAGCAGCACGGTTCCGAGCGGGAACAACGGGAGCGTCGACGTCACGGTCCCACGCTACGACCTGAGGGTGGTCGCAGCACGGCGAACGGGTCGGTGACCCGCATTCCCCTTGACGCGAAACGGAAAAGCGCCGCGGGCCTGCCGCCCGCCGGTCCCGGTGGCGAGGTGGCCCCGGTCGGCTCCAGCAGTCCGCGCCGGGACAGCACCCGCTGCAGGTTCGTCGCGGCCACCGGGTAGCCCAGCGCCGCCGAGTACAGCTCGCGCAGCGCCGAGATGGTGAACTCCGGCGGGGCCAGCGCGAACCCGAGGTTGGTGTAGGACAACTTGGAGGCGAGCCGCTGCCTGGCCCGCCGCACTATCGCCTCGTGGTCGAACGCCGTGGCCGGGAGCGCGTCCACCGGGTGCCAGCCGGTGTCGGACGGCACCGCAGGGTCCACGTCGCACGGCACCAGGCCGAGGAACGCGGTGGCGACCACCCGCTGCCCCGGCGTGCGCCCCGGCGCGCTGAACACCGCCAGCTGCTCCACGTGCGCGAGCTGCCGCGCGTCGACCTTCTCGGCGAGCTGCCGCCGGATCGACTCCTCCACGTCCTCGGTGGGACCGAGCTTCCCCCCTGGCAGCGACCAGCGCCCCGCCTGCGGCTCCCGACCCCGCTCCCACAGCATGACCTGGAGTGACCCGGCTCTCACCTGGAGGACGGCGGCCAGCACCTCATGTTCCGCGAGTCCCACCCGATGATACTATCGACCTTGTTTTCGTCCCCTGGGCGAAAACCTGGCGACGGGGCTCGGGGAAGGACCACTCATGGCTGCCACCGCTTATCTGGAGCGCGCCTCGGACGGCGCGTACGACGGGATCGCGCCCGACGCCGACTGGCGCGAGGAGGTGCTGCGGCTGGCCCGCGAGCGCGACGCGGTCATCCTGGCGCACAACTACCAGCTGCCCGAGATCCAGGACATCGCCCACCACACCGGCGACTCCCTGGCGCTCAGCCGCATCGCCGCCGCCAGCGAGGCGTCCACGATCATCTTCTGCGGCGTGCACTTCATGGCCGAGACCGCGAAGATCCTCGCCCCGCACAAGACCGTGCTGATCCCGGACGAGCGCGCGGGCTGCTCGCTGGCCGACTCCATCACCGCCGACCAGCTGCGCGAGTGGAAGTCGCAGCACCCCGGCGCGGTCGTGGTGTCCTACGTCAACACCACCGCCGACGTGAAGGCGGAGACCGACATCTGCTGCACCTCGTCCAACGCGGTGGACGTGGTCGCCTCGATCCCGGCCGACCGCGAGGTGCTGTTCCTGCCCGACCAGTTCCTCGGCGCGCACGTCAAGCGCGAGACCGGCCGCGAGAACCTGCGCATCTGGGCGGGCGAGTGCCACGTCCACGCGGGCATCAACGGCCCGGAGCTGGCCGCGCGCGCCGCCGAGAACCCGGACGCCGACCTGTTCATCCACCCCGAGTGCGGCTGCGCCACCTCGGCGCTCTACCTCGCGGGCGAGGGCGCCGTCCCGGCCGAGCAGGTCAAGATCCTGTCCACCGGCGACATGATCACCGCCGCGCGCGGGACCAGCGCGAAGTCCGTGCTGGTCGCCACCGAGGTCGGGATGCTGCACCAGCTGCGCAAGGCCGCCCCGGAGATCGACTTCCGCCCGGTCAACGACCGCGCGTCCTGCACCTACATGAAGATGATCACCCCGACCGCGCTGCTGCGCTGCCTGCGCGAGAACCTCGACGAGGTGCACGTCGACGCGGAGACCGCCCGCCGCGCCCAGGGCGCCGTGCAGCGCATGATCGAGATCGGTCAGCCCGGCGGCGGCGAGTGAGCGCGGCGCGCTGGGAGGCCCGCGCCGACCTGGTCGTCGTGGGCACCGGCGTCGCGGGCCTCACCGCCGCGCTCCGGGCCCGTGAGCTGGGGCTGCGCGTCCTGGTCGTGACCAAGGCGGCGGGCGGCGACGGCAACACCCGGTGGGCGCAGGGCGGCGTGGCCGTCGTCCTGCCCGGCGAGCACGACGAGGGCGACACCGTCGACGCGCACGTCGCCGACACCCTCGTCGCGGGCGCTGGCCTGTGCGACGAGGCCGCGGTCGCCGCGATCGTCTCGGGCGGACCGGCGGCGGTCACCCGGCTGCGCGAGCGCGGCGCCGTGTTCGACCCCGCCCCCGGCGGCAAGCTCGCCCGCACCCGCGAGGGCGGGCACAGCGCGTTCCGCGTCGTCCACGCGGGCGGCGCCGCCACCGGCGCCGAGGTGGAGCGGGCGCTGCTCGCCGCCGCCGGGGACGACCGGGTGCCGGTGCTGGAGGACCACGTCGCCGTCGACGCCGTGCGCACCCCGCTCGGCGCGGTGTGCGGGCTGCTCGTGCTGGACTCGGCGGGCGTGCCCGGCGTAGTCACGGCCCCCGCCGTGCTGCTCGCCTCCGGCGGCCTCGGCCAGCTCTACCAGGCCACCTCCAACCCGGAGGTCGCCACCGGCGACGGGCTGGCGCTGGCGATGCGCGCGGGCGCGCACGCCGCCGACGTCGAGTTCGTCCAGTTCCACCCGACCGTGCTCTACACCGGGCGCGGCGCGCGCGGCCGGTGCCCGCTGGTCACCGAGGCCGTGCGCGGCGAGGGCGCGGTGCTGCTCGACGCGCTCGGGCGGCGCGTGATGCGCGGCGTGCACCCGCTGGAGGACCTGGCCCCGCGCGACGTGGTCGCCGCGGCCATCACCCGGCACGCGGCCACCGCGCCCGGCGGCGTCGACGACCACGTGTTCCTCGACGCGACCGGCATCGGGGACTTCGCCCGGCGCTTCCCGACCGTGCTGGCCGCGTGCCTGGCGGCCGGGATCGACCCGGCGAGCCAGCCCATCCCGGTCGCGCCCGCCGCGCCCTTCGCGTGCGGGGGCGTGGTGGCCGACGTGGACGGGCGCACCGCCGTGACCGGCCTGTACGCGGCGGGCGAGGTGGCCAGGACCGGGCTGCACGGCGCGAACCGGCTGGCCTCGAACAGCCTCCTGGAGGGCCTGGTCGTGGGCGCGCGGGCCGCCGAGGCGGTCGCCGCCGACCTCGCGCTGGGCCTGCTCGCCAGGGCCACCGGCCACGCCGAGCTGCCCACCGCCCCCGTGGCGGACCGGGACTCGCTGCAGCGGGTGATGAGCCGCTACGCCGCGATCGGGCGGGACGCCGAGGGGCTGGCCGTGGTCGGCTCGGTGCTGGACCTGTCCACCACCGACCGGGTCCTGGACAGCCGCGAGCTGGTCGAGGACGCGGCGCTGACGCTGGCCGCGCGGGCGCTCATCGCGGCGGCGGCGGAGCGGACCGAGACGCGCGGGTGCCACGTGCGCACCGACCACGCCGGGCGGGACGACGCCCGGTGGTCGCGCAGCCAGGTGGTGCGGCTGACGCCGAGCGGGCAGCCGGTGCTGGCGGACCCGGCGCTGGCGCGGGACGCGGCGTGAGGGCCGCGCTGGCGCGGGACGCGGCGTGAGGGCCGCGCTGGACGGGAGCGGCGCCCGCGCGGGCGCCGCGGGCGTGCGGGGCGGACCCGCACCGGCGAGGGGAGCGGCGTGAGCACCGGACTGGACCTGGACGACGCCCGCGCGGTCATCACGACCGCGCTCGCGGAGGACCTGCGCTACGGGCCCGACGCCACGACGGAGGCCACGGTGCCCGCCGACGCCGTGGCGGTCGCCGAGCTGACCCCGCGCAAGGCCGGGGTGCTCGCCGGGGTGCCGGTGGCGCTGGAGGTGTTCCGGGCGGTGCTCGGGGACGGCGTGGAGGTGCTGGCGCGGGCCGAGGACGGCGCGAAGGCGGCGCCCGGCGAGCCCGCGCTGGTGCTGCGCGGGCCGGTGCGCGGGCTGCTCACGGCCGAGCGGACCGCGCTCAACCTGCTGTGCCACCTGTCCGGCGTCGCCACCGCGACCGCCGCGTGGGTCGACGAGGTCGCGGGCACGAAGGCGGCCGTGCGGGACTCGCGCAAGACGCTGCCGGGGCTGCGGCTGCTGGAGAAGTACGCGGTGCGCTGCGGCGGCGGGGTGAACCACCGGCTCGGGCTCGGCGACGCGGTGCTGGTCAAGGACAACCACGTGCAGGCCGCGGGGTCGGTGCGGGCGGCGATCGCCGCCGTGCGCGCGCACGCGCCCGAGCGGCCGTGCGAGGTCGAGGTGGACTCGCTGGAGCAGCTCGACGAGGCGCTCGACGAGGGCGTCGGGCTGGTGCTGCTGGACAACTTCACCGTCGCCGAGTGCGCCGAGGCGGTGCGCCGGGCCGCGGGGCGCCGTGCGGCGGGGCACGAGGTGCTGCTGGAGGCGTCGGGCGGGCTCACCCTGGACGTCGCCCGCGCCTACGCCGAGACCGGCGTGGACTACCTGGCGGTCGGCGGCCTGACCCACTCCTCGCCCGCGCTGGACCTGGGGATGGACCTGCGCTGAGCGGGGTGGCGCGCGTTGAGCTGGATGGGTGTGCGTTGAGTGGGATCGACCTGCGCTGAGCGGGGTGGCCCGGCTCGGGCCGGGTCGCGTCCACCCGGCTCGGTTCGCGCCGACCACCCCGGCGGCCCGCGCCCGGACCCGCGCCTGTCGCACCCGCCCCGGCCGGCGGGGGGGCCGCCCCCCCGCCCGCGGCCGGGGACCCCCCGCGGCCCCGCCCGGGCCCGGGCGCCGGGGGGCCCCGCGCGGG
>NZ_JBQGCX010001245.1:0-5198 GCF_052038725.1 Actinosynnema sp. | reverse complement strand
TGGGGGATGACGTGGGCTGTAGTGGTCCCGGCGGCGTCAGCCCTGGCGGCAGCAGCCCCGTTGGTGGCAACGGCGGCAGCGGGCCCGATGTCGGCGGCATCGGTGATGGGGCAGGCAGCGGGCCCGATGTTGGCGCCATCGGTGATGAGGCAGGCGGCAGCCGTGCAGGCGGCCGTGCCAGTGGCAACGCCAACGGCAACGCGGGCGGCGGCCCTGCCGGTGGCGACACGGCTGGCGATGGCGCGGGCGGCGACAACGCTGGTGGCAGTGCGAGTTGCGGCAGCGCGGGTGGCGACAACGCCGGTGGCAGTGCGGGTGGCCACAGCGCCGGTGGCAGTGCGAGCTGCGGCAGTGCGGGCGGCGACAACGTCGGTGGCAACGCGGTTGGCGAGGGCGGCAGCGCCAGGGTGGGCAGGAGCAGGAGCAGGGTGGTGATGGTGGTGAGGGGCATGGGGCAAGCGTTGCGCCGGGGGTGTGCTGGTGACCAGGGGTGATCCGGCGGCTGTGGAGAACTCCGGGGGCTGTGGAGAACCTGCGGGGTCGGTTCGTTGTTCCGGAGTGCTCGGGCGTACACTTCTGCCGCGGCCCGTCTGAGCACGGGACGACTTCGCGTGCTACCGCTGATCCGATCCCCAAGTCGAGTCGCGGTGTCCGGCGGTCCCGTTCTGCTTCGTCAGCACGGGTCCGGGCGCCGGCGGGAGCACCAGGGCGGCGCGCCATCCACGGTGTGCCGCGACAACCGGACCGCGCGCCCCCAGGGGGTGCGCCCAGATGAAGAGGTGCGAACCGGTCATGGCCGTCGTCACCATGAAGCAGCTGCTCGACAGCGGCGTTCACTTCGGGCACCAGACCCGGCGCTGGAACCCGAAGATGAAGCGCTACATCTTCACCGAGCGCAACGGCATCTACATCATCGACCTGATGCAGACGCTGACCTACATCGACCGGGCGTTCGAGTTCGTCCGCGAGACGGTCGCGCACGGCGGGTCGATCCTGTTCATCGGCACCAAGAAGCAGGCGCAGGAGGCCATCGCCAACGAGGCGCTCCGCGTCGGCATGCCCTTCGTGAACCAGCGCTGGCTGGGCGGCATGCTCACCAACTTCTCCACGGTGCACAAGCGCCTCCAGCGGCTCAAGGAGCTGGAGTCGATGGAGCAGACCGGCGGTTTCCAGGGTTTCACCAAGAAGGAAATCCTGATGATGAACCGCGAGAAGGACAAGCTGGAGCGCACGCTCGGCGGTATCCGCGACATGTCCAAGGTGCCCAGCGCCGTCTGGATCGTGGACACCAAGAAGGAGCACATCGCGGTCGGTGAGGCTCGCAAGCTGAACATCCCGATCGTCGCGATCCTCGACACCAACTGCGACCCGGACGAGGTCGACTACCCGATTCCGGGCAACGACGACGCGATCCGCTCGGCCGCGCTGCTGACCAAGGTCGTGGCCGAGGCCGCCGCCGCCGGTCTCATGTCGCGCTCCGGCGTCCGCACCGGCAACGCCGGTGGCGCGGAGAAGCCCGAGCCGGGCACCGACGAGCCGCTGGCCGAGTGGGAGCAGGAGCTGCTGGTCAACGCGGAGGCCCCGGCCGCCGCCGAGACCCCCGCCGCTGACGCCCCCGCCGAGGCCCCCGCCGCCGAGGCGCCCGCCGAGGGCACCGAGGCCGTCCAGTCCTGACCCGTCGCGACGCCGCGCCCACCTCACCCGGTGGGCGCGGCGCGTGCGCAAAGCCCCCGCAGAAGGAACGGAAATCGCACGATGGCGAACTACACCGCCGCTGACGTGAAGCGCCTCCGCGAGCTGACCGCCGCAGGCATGATGGACTGCAAGAAGGCACTCGAAGAGACCGACGGCGACTTCGACAAGGCCATCGAGATCCTGCGCATCAAGGGCGCCAAGGACGTGGCCAAGCGCGCCGAGCGCACCACGGCCAACGGCCTGGTCGCGGCCGAGGGCGGCGTGATGGTCGAGCTGCGCTGCGAGACCGACTTCGTCGCGAAGAACTCCGACTTCCAGGAGCTCGCCGCCAAGGTCATCGCGGTCGCCAAGGCGACCCGCCCGGCCGACGTCGAGGTGCTCAAGGCCACCGAGCTCGACGGCAAGACCGTCGACGCCGTGGTCCAGGAGTTCTCCGCCAAGATCGGCGAGAAGCTGGAGCTGGCCAAGGTCGCCGTCTTCGACGGCGCCGTGACCACCTACCTGCACCGCCGCTCCGCCGACCTGCCGCCCGCCGTGGGCGTCGTGGTCGAGTACACGGGCGACAACGAGGAGGCCGCCCGCGGCGTCTGCATGCAGATCGCCGCGATGAGCCCCCGCTACCTGACCCGCGACGAGGTCCCGGCCGAGATCGTGGCGAACGAGCGCGACATCGCCGAGAAGACCTCCCGCGAGGAGGGCAAGCCCGAGGCGGCGCTGCCCAAGATCGTCGAGGGTCGCGTCAACGGCTTCTTCAAGGACGTCGTGCTCCTGGAGCAGGCTTCCGTGACGGAGTCCAAGAAGACCGTCAAGGCCGTGCTGGACGAGGCCGGGGTCACCGTGACCCGCTTCGCCCGGTTCGAGGTCGGCCAGGCCTGATTCGCGTGAGGGCGGGGTTGCGACGCGCGGCAACCCCGCCCTTGCCGTGTCCAAAGCCCTTGCCGTGTCCAGAGGAGGACCCGTGAGCGCAGAACTCGACCAGGCACTCGACCAGGCAGCAGTGCTCGACCAGGCAGCCCCGACCGGCGGCTACCACCGGGTGATGCTCAAGCTCGGCGGCGAGATGTTCGGCGGCGGCGGGGTCGGCGTCGACCCGGACGTCGTGCAGACCGTCGCCCGCCAGATCGCCGCCGTGGTCCGGACCGGGGTCCAGGTCGCGGTCGTCATCGGCGGCGGCAACTTCTTCCGGGGCGCCGAGCTCCAGCAGCGCGGCATGGACCGCAGCCGCGCCGACTACATGGGGATGCTCGGCACGGTCATGAACTGCCTCGCCCTCCAGGACTTCCTGGAGCGCGAGCACGGCATCGACACCCGCGTGCAGACCGCCATCACCATGGGCCAGGTCGCCGAGTCGTACATCCCGCGCCGCGCCATGCGCCACCTCGACAAGGGTCGCGTGGTCATCTTCGGCGGCGGCGCCGGAATGCCCTACTTCTCCACCGACACCACCGCCGCCCAGCGCGCGCTGGAGATCGGGTGCGAGGTCGTCCTGATGGCCAAGGCCGTGGACGGCATCTACACCGCCGACCCGAGGACCACCCCGGACGCGCGCATGTTCGACAGCATCACCCACCGCGAGGTCCTGGAGCGCGGCCTGAACGTCGCCGACGCGACCGCCTTCAGCCTGTGCATGGACAACAACCTCCCGATCATGGTGTTCAACCTCCTCACGGAGGGCAACATCGCCCGCGCCGTGCGCGGTGAGAAGATCGGGACGTTGGTGAGCACCCCCGGTGCCCGCCAGTCCGCCTAGACCTGCTGGGATTCGAGCCGAACCGCGCACACCAAGGGAGTCAACGTGATCGACGAGACCCTCCTCGAGGCCGAGGAGAAGATGGAGAAGGCGGTGACGGTCTCCAAGGAGGACCTCGCCACCGTCCGCACCGGCCGCGCCACCCCGGCGATGTTCTCCCGCATCGTCGCCGAGTACTACGGCTCGATGACGCCCATCAACCAGCTGGCCTCCATCGCCGTCCCCGAGCCGCGCATGGCCGTGGTCAAGCCCTTCGACAAGGGCGCGATGACCGCCATCGAGAAGGCGATCCGGGACTCCGACCTGGGCGTCAACCCCTCGAACGACGGCACCGTCATCCGCGTGGTCTTCCCGCAGCTCTCCGAGGAGCGCCGCCGCGAGATGGTCAAGGTCGCCAAGGGCAAGGGCGAGGACGCCAAGGTGTCCATCCGCAACATCCGCCGCAAGGCCAAGGAGGAGCTCGACCGCCTGGTCAAGGACGGCGAGGTCGGCGAGGACGACGGCGCGCGCGGCGAGAAGGAGCTGGAGAACGTCACGCACCGCTACATCGCCCAGGTCGACGAGGCGATGAAGAACAAGGAAGCCGAACTCCTCGAGGTGTAGGTGCTAGATGCGCATCAGCACGTCCGGCCGGGTCGCCGGCATCGTGGTTCGCTGGGCCGGTGACGGGTCGTGACGGCAGGGGTACGGGTGTCAGGCAGCGGTGAGCAGGGTCCGGCGCCCAAGGCGTCGCGCGCGGGGCGCGACCTGCGCTCCGCCATCGGCGTGGCGCTCGTCCTGCTGGCGGTCATCGGCGTCTCGCTGTTCACCGACCGGCACCTGTTCATCGGCGTGGTCGCCGTCGCCGTCGCCGTCTCGACCTTCGAGCTCGCCGGAGCGCTGAAGCGCGGGGCGGGCATCACCGTCGCCCTCGTCCCGGTGCTCGCGGGCGGGCAGGCGGTGCTGTGGCTGGCGTGGCCCTACGGCCGCGACGGCGTGCTCGCCGCCTTCGTCGTCACCGCGCTGGTCACCATGCTGTGGCGGCTCAAGGACGGCGCCGACGGCTACCTGCGCGACGTCACCGCCTCGGTGTTCACCGTGGTGTACGTGGCGGTGTTCGCCTCGTTCGCGGTCATGCTGGTGCTCCCGGAGGACGGCGCCCTCCGGGTGCTCGCCTTCCTGCTCGGCGTGGTGCTGTCGGACACCGGCGGCTACATCGCGGGCGTGTTCCTCGGCAAGCACCCGATGGCGCCGAGGATCAGCCCGAAGAAGTCCTGGGAGGGCTTCGCCGGGTCGCTCGTGGCGGGCATGGCGGGCGGTGTCCTGACCGTGGGCGCGCTGCTCGGCGGGCAGTGGTGGCACGGCGTGCTGTTCGGCGCGGCCATCGTGGTCACGGCCACCACCGGCGACCTGATCGAGTCGCTGATCAAGCGCGACCTCGGGATCAAGGACATGGGCGACCTGCTGCCCGGCCACGGCGGGCTGATGGACCGCATGGACTCGCTGCTGCCCTCGGCGGTGGCGGGCTGGATGATGCTGCAGCTGTTCGTGCCCTGACGGGCGGATCGAGCGCGGGCCGGGCGGACGGGCGGAGAACCGGCTGAGCGGCAGCGCGAGACCACGGTGCACCGACTCGTGGTCTCGCACTGCTGCGCAGCGCGGGGAGCACCGCACCCCGGCCCCGGTCGTTTTCAGGGGACCTCTCAGTCGTCGTACGGGTCGTCCACCTCGGCCCCGTAGTCGCCGTCGGCGAGCGGGGTCGCGCGGGACGGGT
>NZ_JBQGCX010001244.1:0-2682 GCF_052038725.1 Actinosynnema sp. | reverse complement strand
GTGGAGGACCGGGGCGAGCTGACCACCGCGCCGTCCACCTCGCCGGAGAACCACTACCTGACGGCGGACGGGCGCGAGGTCGCCGTCGGCGTCGGGGCGACCATGGACCTGGCGCTGACCTGGGAGCTGCTCGACCGGGTGGTGCGGGCCGGGGCGGTGCTCGGGGAGGACGTCGGGCGCTTCGCCGAGGCGCTGGCCCGGATCCCCGAGCCGCCGGTGGGGTCGGACGGGCGGGTGCTGGAGTGGCGGGACGAGTGGGCCGAGCCCGAGCCGGAGCACCGGCACCTCTCGCACCTGGTCGGGCTGTACCCCGGCGTGCGGATCGAGCGCGGGAGCGCTCTCGCGCAGGCGGCGCGGCGGTCGCTGGAGGCGCGCGGGCCCGGTGGACCGGGGTGGTCGCACGCGTGGAAGGCGGCGCTGTGGGCCAGGTTGGGCGAGGGCGGGCGGGCGGCGGACTCGCTGGCCGGGATGCCGCTCCACCCGAACCTGACCTGCGCCAACCCGTTCCAGGTCGACGGCAGCCTCGGCTACACGGCGGCGGTGGCGGAGTTGCTGCTGCAGAGCCACCGGGGCGTGCTGGAGCTGCTGCCCGCGCTGCCGCCGTCGTGGCCGACCGGGCGGGTGACCGGGCTGCGGGCGCGCGGCGGGATCGCGGTCGACCTGGAGTGGCGGGACGGCGAGCTGCGGTCGGTGGCGCTGACCGCCGACCGGGTGTGCGAGGTCCAGCTGGTGTGCGGCGGGCGGCGGCTGGCGCAGCGGCTCGCGGCGGGCGGCAGGGTCGTCGTGCCGTGGCTACGCTCGGTCGGGTGAGCGAGGAACACGTGGTCGTGCTGACCACCACCGACAGCGAGGACGTGGCGGCGGAGCTGGCCTCGGGGCTGGTCGCGGCCGGGTTGGCGGCGTGCGTGCAGATCGGCGGGCCGGTGCGGAGCCTGTACCGGTGGGAGGGCGAGGTCAAGGACGAGCGGGAGTGGCAGCTCTGGATCAAGACCACGTACGAGCGGCTCCCCGAGGTGAACCGGCACATCGAGCGGGAGCACCCGTACGAGGTGCCGGAGGTGCTGGCGCTGCCGGTCCTCGCGGGGAGCGAGGCGTACCTGGACTGGGTGAGCGACCAGACCGCCAGGTGAGGTCCCGGTGAGCGCGTGGCGGAGTTCACCGCGGGAGGAGTGCCCACGACCGGGTTAACCTGGTGGGCACACTCCAGTGGAGGTTCAGGTGCGCATCGGAGAGCTTGCGGACAAGGCAGGCGTGAGCGTCCGCGCGCTCCGCTACTACGAGGAGCAGGGGCTGCTCGCGTCGGTGCGCAGCGCCAGCGGGCAGCGGCACTACCAGGAGCAGGCCGTGGAGCGGGTGCTGCTGATCCAGCAGTTCTACGCGGCGGGGCTGTCGAGCAAGGCGATCCAGAAGCTGCTGCCGTGCATCCTGACCGGGCACATCACGCCGCAGCTGATGACGTTCCTGGCGACGGAGCGGGACCGGATCACCGACCAGATCGACTCGCTGGTGCAGACGCGGGACCGGCTGGACTCGATGATCGACTACACCAGGGGCGCGAAGGCGTGCGAGCGGCCGGTGAGCCGGACGGCCGGGTAGCCGGGGGCGGTGGGGGACCGGTGGCGCGCCGGTCACCGCGACCGGTCGCCGCGACGGGTCACCGCCCGGCCAGCACCGCGCGCGTCGACGCCAGCACGCGCGCCGCGTCCGTGGTCGACCCGCACGTCAGCTCCACCTCGCGCCCGTCCGCGCCGCGCACGGTCAGCGACACCTGCCGCGCGGTCCGGCAGTGCTTGAGCCAGTCGAACAGCCAGCGCACCAGCGCGGGGGCCGTCGCGCTGGTCAGCACCACCAGCGCCGCGTCCTGCGCGGCCCCCTCCTGACCCGCCCCGCCCGGCGCCGCCTGCGCGCCCGCCAGGCTCACCCGGCCGCGCAAGCCGTCCCCGTCGCGCAACCAGCGGGCCAGCGCGCGCACGTCCTCGGTCGCGCCGTCGGTTCTCAGCGTCGCTGTCGCACTGGGCATCGGGTCGTCCCGTCGTCGTGCCCGGACCACGCGGCCCGGTGCTCTCACCGACCCGGATCGCTGCCGCGCCGACCGGTGTTAACACCTCCAGCGGCCACCGATGCACCACCGCCCTGGCCCGTTCGGGGCGCGGCCGTCCGGCCCACCCCGTTCGGCCCGACCGGGCGAACGGCCCGGAGCTCACCCCACCCCCACCGCCCCCAGCGCCACCCGCGCCGCGTCGGCCAGCAGCGTCCCGTCGGCGCGCGCGTCCCGCTCCGGCCTGGTCGACATCAGCACCACCACCAGCGGGTCGCGGTCCGGGGGCCAGGCGATCGCCGCGTCGCACCGCGTCCCGTACTCCGCGGCGCCCGGCTTCCCGCCGACCGCCCACCCGCGCGGCACGACCGAGCGCAGCACCGTCCCGCCGCCCTCCAGCCACCCGCGCAGCTCCGCCCGCTCCCGCGCGCCCTCCAGCGCCGTCCCCAGCACCAGGTTCCGGTACCCGGCGGCCAGCGCGGCGGGCGTCGACGTGTCCCGCTCGTCGCCCGGCTCGGCCGCGTTCAGGTCCGGCTCCCAGCGGTCCAGCCTGGTCTGCTCGTCGCCCAGCGCGAACGCGAACGCGGTGATCGCCTCCG
Source organism: Actinosynnema sp. (assembly GCF_052038725.1). Classification (NCBI taxonomy): domain Bacteria; kingdom Bacillati; phylum Actinomycetota; class Actinomycetes; order Pseudonocardiales; family Pseudonocardiaceae; genus Actinosynnema; species Actinosynnema sp. The sequence continues at coordinate 45 of NZ_JBQGCX010001244.1, read as the reverse complement.
GCCCGCCGACCAGCGACAGCAGCTCGTTGAGCGCCGTGCTGTCGT
>NZ_JBQGCX010001243.1:0-6686 GCF_052038725.1 Actinosynnema sp. | reverse complement strand
GACGGCGAGTTCGGCACCAGCGACGAGTGGCGGCACTACAACGCGCTGCACTTCTACTACGTCGTGGGACTGCGCCCGCACAGCGCGCGCACCAAGCGCGAGAACCTCGACCCGGTCGCCAGGCAGGCCCTCGCCTGGTTCGCGACCCAGGTCCCCGAGCGCACCCTGCACAACTGGCAGACCGCGGGGGCCAAGCTGATCGCCGCCGACCTGGCCGCGCTGTCCGCGCAGGTCACCCGGTCCTGACTGGCAGGAGTCGGCAGCGTCCGGCGTGGCCTCGGCAGTGCCGCGCGCCCGAGCATCGACCCCATGACGACCCACACCACCCCGCAGGGCGCCAACCCCGCCCCGCGCCGTCCCGCCCCGCGCCGTCCCGCCCTGCTCCGCTCGGCCCTCGTGCTCGACGGCGCGGGTTCCGCCGCGTGCGGCGCGCTCGTCCCGCTCGTCCCGCTCGACCTCGGCCTGCCCCGCCCGCTCCTGCTCGCCCTCGGCGCGTTCCTGCTCGGGTACGGCGCGTGCGCGTTCCTGGCGGGCCGCAACCCCACCCGTGCGAGGGCGCTCGCCGTCATCGCCTTCAACACCGCCTGGGTGGCCGCGAGCGCGCTCGTCGTGGCCTCGGGGTGGTTTCCGCTCACCACCGCCGGTCTGGTGGTCCTGGTGGCGCAGGCGCTCGCCGTCGCCGCGGTCACCGCGCTCCAGGCCGTCGGCCTGCGCCGCGCGACCCGCCCCGCGCGCGACTGACCCGCCCCCGCCGGGAGCGGGCGCACCACCCCACCCGCTCCCGGTGGGACACTTGCCGGGTGGACGTCACCCCCTGGCCCGCCGGAGCGGCAACCGGTATCGGCTCGCTCCCCGGCACCGACCCGCACGAGGCCGCCCGCCTGGTGTTCGGCGAGCTGCCCGACCTGCCGCACCTGCCCGAGCTGCCCGCGCGCGGCGTCGGGGCCGACCTGACCGGGCGGACCGCCGCGCTGCTGGTGGACCTGCCCGTGGAGGTCGTCCCGTCCGGCTACCGGGTCGCCGCCCACCCCGGTCGCGACCACCGCCGCGCCCAGGACCTGCTCAGCTGGGACCTCGACGCCCTCGAGGAGGCCGCCGCCGCCACCAAGCCCGCCGTGGTGAAGGTCCAGGCCGCCGGGCCGTGGACGCTCGCCGCGACCGTCGAGCTGGTGCGCGGCCACCGGGTGCTCACCGACCGGGGCGCGCTGCGCGAGTTCACCGAGTCGCTGGTGGAGGGCCTGTCCCGGCACACCGCCGAGGTCGCCCGACGCACCGGCGCGAAGGTCGTGGTGCAGCTGGACGAGCCCGCGCTGCCGTCCGTGCTGCGCGGCCTGCTGCCCACCCCGTCCAAGCTCGGCACCGTCCCCGCCGTGCCCGAACCGGAGGCGCAGGCGCTGCTGGAGAGCGCCATCGCCCCGTTCGACGACGTGATCGTGCACTGCTGCGCGCCAGGGCCGCCGGTGAACCTGATGCGCAGGGCCGGGGCGAAGGCCGTCGCGCTGGACGTGTCCCTGGTGGAGCGGGCGATGCTGGACGAGCTGGGGGAGGCGTGGCAGGAGGGGCTGGTGCTGCTGCTGGGCCTGCTGCCGGGCGCCGACCCGGCCACCCCGATCGACCTGAGGACCGCCGCGAGGCCCGCGCTGGACCTGGCCGACCGGCTCGGCTTCCCGCGCTCGGTGCTGGCCACGCACGCCGTCCCCACGCCCTCGTGCGGCATGGCGGGCGCGAGCCAGGGCTGGGTCCGCCGCGCCCTCGCGCTGTCCCGCGACCTCGGCAAGGCGTTCCTGGAACCGCCCGACACCTGGTGATCGCGCTCCACCGTGGACTGTCCCGGAAGGACGGTCCACGGTGGACGGTCACGTCAGCAGGGTCAGCGTCGCCCACCCGGTCCCGCACACCAGCAGCGTCGACAGCGCGCCCAGCGCCAGCGCCCTGGGGCCGGTGCGCAGCAACGCCTTCGGCCGCACCGCCGTGCCCAGCCCGAACATCGCCGCCGCCAGCAGCACCGTCGCCGCGACCTTCCCGCCGTCCAGCACCACCTGCGGCAGCACCCCCGTCGACCGCAGCGCCGCCAACCCCGCGAACCCCACCAGGAACAGCGGCACCACCGGCGCCCCCGACCCGCGCCCGCCGCCCACCAGCGCCACGACCGGCGCCAGCAGCGCCACCCGGCTCAGCTTCACCGCCATCGCCGCCGCCAGCCCCGACGCGGGCGCGGCAGCCGCCACCTGCCCCACCTCGTGCACGCTCAACCCGATCCACAGCGGCGACGCGCCCAGCAGCGGCAGCGCCAGCATCGCCAGCGTGCCGAACAGCGTCACCAGCGCCACGCTCGTCGCCACGTCCTCGTCCCGCCGCTCGACCACGCCCTCCACGGCCGCCACCGCCGACGCCCCGCAGATCGAGAACCCCGTCGCGACCAGCGTCGACAGCCCGCGCGGCAGCCCGAGCAGCCCGCCGATCCACCGGGTGCCCAGGAACGTGACCGCGACCGTCGCCACCACCGCGACCAGCACGCCCGGCCCCAGCTCCAGCACCACCGGCAGCGACAGCTGCAACCCCAGCAGCACCACGCCCAGGCGCAGCAGCTTCTTCGTGGCGGCGGACAGGTCGGGCAGGCGCCCTCCGACGAGGACGCCCAGCAGCAGGGCAGCGATCAGCACCCACAGATCGTCCGCCGCGTCAAGTGCTCCCGGTAGGCGGGAATCCGCTCTTCAGCCATACCCTCCGGCTATGGCCGACCCCGACCTGACCACCCTGCGGCTGCTCGTCCTGGTCGGCGAGCTGGGCAGCCTCAGCCGCGCCGCCGCCGCGCTGGGCGTTGCCCAGCCGTCCGCGAGCAAGCGCCTGACCGCCGCGGAGCGCGCGCTCGGCGTGGTGCTGGTCGAGCGCGGCAGCCGGGGCTCCGCGCTCACCCCGGCCGGGACGGTGCTGGCCGAGCGCGCCCGCCGCGCGCTGGCCGAGGTGGAGGGCCTGGTGGAGGCCGCGCGGGCGCTGCGGGCCGAGCGGGACGCCGAGCTGGCCGTCGCCGCGAGCATGACCGTCGCCGAGCACCTCGCGCCCGGCTGGGTCGGCGGACTGCGCCGCGCGCGCCCCGACCTGCGCGTCGGCCTGCGGGTGACCAACTCCGAGTCGGTGTGCGCGCTGGTCAGGGCGGGCGAGGTCGCCCTCGGCTTCGTGGAGGCCCCCGGCCCGCTGCCGGGGCTGAGCAGCCGGAAGGTCGCCGTGGACCGGCTGGTGCTGGTGGTGCCGCCCGGCCACCCGTGGACCCGCCGCAAGGCCCCGCTGCCGCCCGCCGAGCTGGCCGCCACGCCCCTGGTGGTGCGCGAGCGGGGGTCGGGCACCAGGGACACCCTGGACCGCCTCCTGCCTGCCGCCTGCCCGCCCGCGCTGGAGCTGGGCTCGTCGGCGGCGGTGCTGGGCGCGGTCGTCGCGGGCGCGGGACCCGCCGTGCTGAGCGCGCTCGCGGTCGCCGCCGACCTCGCGGCGGGCAGGCTCGCCGCCGTCCCCGTCGACCTCGACCTGCGCCGCGCCCTGCGCGCGGTGTGGCCGTCCGGTCGCAGGCTGGTGGGTCCGGCCGCCGAATTCCTCGCACTCGCCCTGCGCGACGCGGGCGCGTAGTTCAATGGGGACATGCGCTGGTTCCGCCGCAAACGCCCCGAGCCCCCGCCCGCCCCCGTCCACCTGCCGAACCCGGCCGAGGCGGCGGTGGCCTTCTGGGAGCGCTGGCACGCCCTGCTGCCCCGGATCAGCGGCGCGCTCGGCGACGGGCAGCCGCAGCGCGTCGAGCACGAGATGTGCGAGCTGGTCGCCTCCGTGCACCCCCGGCTGGAGTTCGCGATCCAGCGCGGCAGGCGCGCGGTGTACGCGCTCGTGCTCAGCAGCCGCGAGGACCCGGTGGTGCGCCCCTACACCGACGCCTGGAAGGCCGCCGCGCCGCACGAGGACATGATCTGGGAGTACCACGACTCGGTGCCGCCCGTGCCGGACACCGACGAGGTCACCGTCAACATCGGCGAGCACCGGCTGCCGCTGGCCGACATCCGGCTGCTCACCGAGCCGACCGACGACGGCGTGGTCGACGTGGTCGTGCACCACCCGGTGTTCGCCGACCTCGGCGAGGACGACCGGATGCGGGTGGCGTTCCTGGCGCTGGACGCGGCGCTGGGGGAGCGGGTGGCCGCGGGCGTGGTGGGCCGGGTGGAGCTGTCGCTCACCGACGGGCCGCGCTCCATCACGCTGCCGGAGTTCCGCCGGGCGTTCGAGCCGTCCGAGGACTGACCGGGCAGCGCGCGGGCGGGCCGTCCGCGCGCCCCGGCCGTCCACCGGGGACCGTCGGTGGTCCTGGCTAGGCTGCTGCCGTGACCAGCGACGACCACTCCTCCCCCGACCCCGCCGCGGACCGGGGCGACGACCTCGCCACCACCCCCGGCGCGCCCGCGGCCGACGCCCCCGACGGCGTGCGCGCCCAGGGGCTGGAGGACGTGCCCGCCGACGCCCGCGACCGGCACCGCGCGCTCGCCGAGGAGGTGCGCGCCCACCAGTTCCGCTACTACGTGCTCGACGCGCCCACGATCTCCGACGGCGAGTTCGACGCGCTGCTGCGCGAGCTCCAGTCCCTGGAGGACGCCCACCCCGGCCTGGCCACCCCGGACTCGCCCACCCAGCAGGTCGGCGGCACGTTCTCCACCGAGTTCACCGCCGTCGACCACCTGGAGCGGATGCTCAGCCTGGACAACGCGTTCGACGAGGACGGGCTGCGGGCGTGGTTCGAGCGGGTCGGCAAGGAGGTCGGCGACGCGGCGCGGTTCCTGTGCGAGCTCAAGGTCGACGGGCTCGCGATCAACCTGCTGTACGAGCGCGGCAGGCTCGTCCGGGCGCTGACCAGGGGCGACGGCCGCACCGGCGAGGACGTCACGCTCAACCTGCGCACCCTGCGGGACGTCCCCGAGGTGCTAGCGGGCACCGACGAGTGGCCGGTCCCCGAGCTGGTCGAGGTGCGCGGCGAGGTGTACTTCGCCGTCGAGGACTTCCTGGAGCTCAACGCGAAGCTGGTCGAGGCGGGCCTGCCACCGTTCGCGAACCCGCGCAACACCGCCGCGGGCTCGCTGCGGCAGAAGGACCCGAAGGTCACCGCGTCCCGCAGGCTGCGCATGGTGTGCCACGGCATCGGCAAGCGCGCCGGGTTCGAGCTGGAGCGCCAGTCCGACGCGTACGCGGCGCTGCGCGCCTGGGGGCTGCCCACCTCCGAGCACACCGCCGTCGTGGCGACGTTCGACGAGGTGTGGGCGCGCGTCGCGCACTGGGGCGAGCACCGGCACGACGCCGCGCACGAGATCGACGGGCTCGTGGTGAAGGTGGACGAGGTCCCGCTGCAGCGCAGGCTCGGCAGCACCTCGCGCGCGCCCCGCTGGGCCATCGCGTTCAAGTACCCGCCGGAGGAGGCCACCACGACGCTGCTCGACATCGGCGTCCAGGTCGGCCGCACCGGGCGGGTCACCCCGTTCGCGATCATGGAACCGGTGAAGGTGGCGGGCTCCACGGTGGCCCGCGCGACGCTGCACAACGCGTCCGAGGTCAAGCGCAAGGGCGTGCTCATCGGCGACCGGATCGTCATCCGCAAGGCGGGCGACGTGATCCCCGAGGTGCTCGGCCCGGTCGTGGACGTGCGCCCGGCGGACGCCAGGGAGTTCGTGATGCCCGCGTCCTGCCCGGAGTGCGGGCACGCGCTGCGCCCCATGAAGGAGGGGGACGTGGACATCCGCTGCCCCAACGCCGAGGGGTGCCCCGCGCAGCTGCGGGAGCGGTTGGCCTACCTGGCGTCCCGGTCCGCGCTGGACATCGAGGTGCTCGGGTACGAGGGCGCGGCGGCGCTGGCGTCGTCCGAGGTGTACGGCAACGAGGCGGACCTGTTCGACCTCACCGCCGAGGACCTGCTGCGCGTGGACCTGTTCCGTAACCAGGACGGCGCGCTGGTGACGAACGGCGCGAAGCTGCTGGAGAACCTGGAGGCCGCCAAGTCGCAGCCGCTGTGGCGGGTGCTGGTGGCCCTGTCGATCCGCCACGTGGGGCCGACGGCGGCGCGCGCGCTGGCGGTGGAGTTCGGCGGCGTGCAGGCCATCCTGGACGCCGAGGAGGCCGACCTGGCGGCGGCGGGCGGGGTCGGGCCGACGATCGCGGCGGCGGTGCGGGAGTGGGCGCGGACCCCGTGGCGGCAGGAGGTCGTGCGCCGCTGGGCGGCGGCGGGGGTGCGCATGGTGGACGAGCGCGACACCACGATCCCGCGCAACCTGGAGGGGTTGTCGATCGTGGTCACCGGGACGCTGGCGGACTTCTCCCGCGACGAGGCCAAGGACTCGATCCTGGTGCGGGGCGGCAAGGCGGTCGGGTCGGTGTCGAAGAAGACGGCGTTCGTGGTCGTGGGGGACAACCCCGGCGGCAAGGCGGACAAGGCCGCGCAGCTGAAGGTGCCGGTGCTGGACGAGGCCGGGTTCCGGGTGCTGCTGGAGCGGGGGCCGGAGGCCGCCGCGGCGGTCGCGGTGGTGGGGGCGCGGTTGTATGTGGCGCGGTTTGGGGGGGCCGTGGTGGCAACTTGTTCGGGGGTGGGTACGGGCGAGAGCGCTTCCACGACTGAGGGGACGGCTGGGGAGAGCGCTCCCACGGACGGGGGCGCGGGTGGGGAGAGC
>NZ_JBQGCX010001242.1:0-1649 GCF_052038725.1 Actinosynnema sp. | reverse complement strand
AGGCACAAGGCGGCCGTGGAGCGGCAGCTGGACGCGCTCGACGGGATCGCGGTCGCCCGCGTGCGGCCGTCGCTGATCCTGCAGCCGGACGCGGCGGCCGAGATCCACCGGTACTTCCTGGGGCTGCTGGTGCCGCCCGCGCTGTTCCGCCTGCGCCTGCCCGTGCTGCCGCTGCCCCGGCGGTTGTCCGTGCAGTTCACGCACGCCGACGACGTCGCCGAGGCGCTGCTGCTGGTGCTGCGGGAGCGGTTCACCGGGGCGCTGAACGTGGCCGCGGAGCCGGTCGTGGGGCCGGCGGAGCTGGCGGCGGCGGTCGGGGCCAGGCACGTGCCGATCTCCCCGAGCGCGCTGCGGGCGCTGGCCAAGGGCACCTGGAAGGCCCGGTTGCAGCCGACCGCGCCGGGGTGGGTGGACCTGGCGCTGGCGTCGCCGCTGCTGGACACCGCGCGGGCCCGCGCGCTCGGCTGGGCGCCGCGGCACGACGCGCGCGACGTGCTGCGGGAGTTCGTGCGCGCGCTGGGCGAGCACCGGGGCGAGTCGACCAGCCCGCCGCTCAACACCAAGCTGAGGCGCGGCGCGCGGGACCTGTGACCTGGGCGGGCCCCGCCCTGCCCGGAACCCGCAGGCCCCTCCGCTGGCCCCACCTGCTGTGGGCCGTGGTCGCGCTCGGGCTTCGCGCTGACCGACCTGCGGGTCTACCGGGTGGGCGGCGAGGCGTGGCCGGCCGGGCGCCGCTGTACGCGCTGGACCTCCCCGCGCCGCTGCGGGGCCCCGACCTGCCGTTTCACCTGCCCGCCGCTCGCGGCGGCGCTGTTCGCGCTGGTCGCGGTGGCTTGGACGGCGCTGGGCGTGCTGGTCGCGGCGGGCGCGCTGCCGCTGGAGCCGCTCCGGGCCACCCTGGACTACGGGCAGGTCAACCTGTTCCTGATGGCGCTGGTGGCTCTCGACTGCCCGGCGGAGCGGCCGGTGTGGCGGCGGGGCGCGCCGGACCGGGCTCGCCGCCGCCGCGGAGCTGACCCCGCTGGTGTTCCTGGCGCGCGGGGACCGCAGGTCGGCGGCGTGGGCGGCGGGGGTGTTCGCGGGCGGCGGCGCGCTGGGGTTGCTGCTGGCGCCGTCGGACAGCGCGCGCTGCTGGTTCGGCGCGCTGCTCGACCCCGGCCGCATCGGCGGGATCGCCTGCGCAGGCAACTCCTCGATCCGCGGCGCGCTGCACCGGCTGGGGCTGCCCGGCGGGGTGGAACCGGCGCTGTGGCTGGCGTTCGGCGGGCGTGCGCGCGGGCAGGCAGATGTGTGCGAAGCAGAGCAACCGCCTCACCGGGAGAGGTGCGAGCGGGCCTCCTGGACGAGGACGCGGTCGAGCGGCTCCACTCCGGGACGGCCGGGCGGCTGCACCGGTGCCTGGCGCGGCGGGTCGGGGTCGAGATCGCCGACGACTTGGTCGCGGAGGCGTTCCTGGTGCTGTGGCGCGACCGGGCGGGGAGCCCGCACGAGCCGGACGCGACCGCGGCGTGGCTGTACGGGGTGGCGGCGAACCTGGTGCGCAGGCACGTGCGGACCGAGGAGCGGCGGTTGCGCGCGTGGACGCGCGAGCACGCCAGGACCGGGCGCGCGCGAAGCTGCGGGCGGGGATCGGCGCGCACCTGGACCGG
>NZ_JBQGCX010001241.1:0-5784 GCF_052038725.1 Actinosynnema sp. | reverse complement strand
CGAACCGGGCTGCGGGCCCGCGGCGGTGTCGGTGAGGTTGGTGACGTCGTGGACGTCCCCGCCCCGCCGCCGCCGGCGTGCGTGGCGGGCCCGGCCGCGCCGGGGAACGCGGGCACCGCGGCGGCTCCCGCCCGCGGGCTGGTGGCGACCAGCCCGGCGAGGGCGAGCGCCCCGGCCAGCCCGGACGCCAGTGCCGCGCGGGCGGGTCCACCTGGTCGGCGCAGCGCCCCGCCCGGCCGCGGCACCGCCAGCGGGTCGACCGGGCGCGCGACCTGCCGGGGTCCGCCGACCTGCCGGTCGACGACGTGGCCGCGCCGGTCGGCTTCGCGGGCGGCACGTCGCCGCGCGAGCACCTGCGCGCCGCCACCGGGGTGTCACCGCGGGCCTGCCGCCGCACGTTCCGGGGCGCGGGCGCGTCGGCCGGGGACGTCCCGGGAGCGGGCCCGGAACCGTTGCCGCGCAACAACAGCGCCGGGACCACCCGTGCGACCGTGACCGCCGTCACGTCTGAAAACCCTGTGCTGTCAACGTTCTACGGCGAGTGACGACCGGCGGCGGGAGCCCGGAGCGCGATCGGCCGGTGCCCGAGCGCCCGTCCGCTGCCCAGTACGCTGCCTGGGACGCAGCGCCCACAGAGAGGTTCCCCGTGCAGCCGCTTCACGCTTCCGACCCGGTGGAGATCGGCCGCTACCGCCTGACCGGGCGGCTCGGCTCCGGTGGGATGGGCAGCGTCTACCTGGGGCGCTCGCCCGGTGGCAGGCTGGCCGCCGTCAAGGTGATCAACCTGGGGTTCCAGGAGGACCCGAACGCGCTGGAGCGGTTCCGCCGCGAGGTCGAGACGCTCCGGACCGTGCGCAGCGCCTACACCGCCGCGCTCATCGACTCCGAGACCACGACCCCGCCCTGCTGGTTCGCCACCGAGTACGTGCCCGGCCCCACGCTCGCCAGCGCCATCAAGGACGAGGGCGGCCTGCCGCCCGACCTGTGCCGCGCGCTGCTCGCCGCCCTCGCCGAGGGGCTCGCCGACATCCACGCGCACGGCGTGTGGCACCGCGACGTCAAGCCGCAGAACGTGATCCTGTCCGCGACCGGCCCGCAGCTGATCGACTTCGGCATCGCCCGCGCGACCGAGCAGACCGCGCTCACCCAGCAGGGCCTGGCCACCGGCAGCCCCGGCTACATCGCGCCCGAGGTGCTGACCGACGACGCGGTGGGCCCGGCCGCCGACGTGTTCGCGCTCGGCGCGACCATCGCCCGCGCCGCCACCGGCAGGCCGCCCTTCGGCGACGGCAACGCGTACGCGATCACCTACCGGACCGTGCAGGCCGACATCGACCTCGACGGCGTCGAGCCGGGGCTGGCCGCGCTGATCACCGCGTGCACCGACCGCGACCCGGCGCGGCGGCCCGACCCGCACGCGATCATCGAGCGCTGCCAGCCCGCGCCGCCGCTCGTGGAGCACCCGGCGTACCGGCGGGCACTCGCCCGCAGCGCGGCGGCCCGCGACGAGCGCACCGACGTGCTGGTCGGACCGCCCACGCCGGCGCCGTCGCAGCCCGTCCCGCCCGCGCACACCCCGCCCCGGCCGCACCCGGCGCAGTTCCCGCAGCAGGGCGCACACCAGGGCCTGCACCAGGGCCCGTCGTCCGGACCCCAGCAGCTGCCCCGGTCCGGCCCGCAGCCCACCCTCGCGGGCCTCCCGCCCACCGGCTACCAGCAGCCGCCCACCGCCTACCAGCACCGCACCGACCAGCCGCACCAGGTCCACCACCCCGTGCCCACCGGTCCGCAGCCCGCCCAGCGCCGTCCCGGCGCGCTCGCCGCCGTCGCGGCCGTCGCCGTGCTCGCCCTCGCGGGCGGCGGGCTCTACCTGGTGACCAAGGGCAAGGGCGCCGGTCAGGCGGGCGCGCCGCCGACCTCCGCCACCTCGCAGCCCGGCGACGCGGGCCAACCGCCCGCCTCCGCCTCCGACGTCCCCGACGGCAACCGCTGCACCACCGCCCAGCTCACCATGGCCTTCGAGGAGGTCGAGCGCGGCGGGCGCGTCGCCAGCTACCGGCTGGTGTTCACCAACACCTCCAACCAGGAGTGCGTGCTCAACGGCTTCCCCGGCGTGTCCCTGCGCGACGGCGACAACGCGATCATCGGCGACGCGGCCGGTCGCGTGGGCGGCCCCAAGGAACCGGTCACCCTGGTCCCCGGCACGGCCGTGCAGGCCGACGTGATCGCCAGCGTGCGCGAACCGGGGGACGACGACGAGGGCTGCTGGGAGGAACCGGTCTCCCTCGTCGTCTTCCCGCCCGCCTCCAAGTCCACGATGACGGTGAGGACCAAGCAGCCCGTCGTCTGCGGCGACCGCTTCACCGTCGGCGCGGTCTACCCGGTGCAGACCTGAGTCACGGCTTGCGCGGGGCGGTGTCCTCGGTGATGTCGGCGGGGATGTCCACGGCGATCTCCGCGCCGAGCCGCGCGCCCGCGAGCAGCTCCAGCTCGTCCCCGCTCCAGAACCGGCCGGGGTCGTACCAGTTGGCGCGGCGACCGGTCGGCAGCAGCCCCATGGCCTCGTAGGTCACCGCCACCACCTCGGCGCAGTAGGCGGTCTCCAGCGTCGTCTCGGCGGACCGGCGCACCCTGGGCAACCGCCCGCGCAGCCACCGCCCGGCCAGGCGCGCGGTCGACGGGAACGGCGTCCCGTCCAGCCGGGCCACGGTCCTGAGCGCGGCGTCGTCCACGTCCAGCGAGTGGTCGAGCTGCCGCAGCCAGGCCCGCTGCCCGTACTTGCGCGCCCACACCACGACGGCGTCGTGCAGGTCGTGCAGCTGCACCCCGCGCTGGTGGGTCCCGGTCCACACGTCGGGCAGCGAGCGGCCCAGCTCGGCGTGCCACATCAGCGGCGGCAGGTCGTCCAGGACGACGGACATGCCGACGTGGTTGACGGGGCTGTTGGTGGTCATCTGGATCGCCCGGTCGGCCGGTGAGCTGCCCCGGAACAGCCAGACGTCGCCGGTCCGGGTGAGGTCCACGGCCTCGGCCAGGGAGATACGCGTTTCGCCCATCCGGGTAGCCTAGGCACATGCGGTTCTGGAGGCTGGTTGGACTTGCCGGTGTCGCGGGGGTCGCGGCGACCGGGGTGGTGGTGGCGCGGGCCGAGCGCAAGCGGCGGGCCTACACGCCGGAGGAGATCCGGGAGCGGTTGCACGCGAAGGTCGCCGAGCAGGCGGTCGAGAAGGGCTGACGTCCCGGCCGGCCCGCGTCGACCCCGCGATCCCGCGCACGCGGGCGGCCTGGGTCGGCGGGACGTTCGCCGCGAAGCCGAGCCGCGGAACGCGGGGCAGGACGAGCCTGCCCCGCCGCGCTCACCAAGCGCCCGAGATCAACGGCGTCAACCGGTCCGCCACCTTCCGGTGCCCCGCGTCGTTCGGGTGCACGTTGTCCACCGTGTCCGTCGACTCCACGATCCACCCCGTGGTGTCCACGAACCGGATCCGCGGGTCGCCCACCGCCGCCACCGCCGCCTGGGTCTCCGCGACGTACCGGCCCCGGAACACCCGCAGCGCGAACACCACCGCGTTCGGGTACTTCTCCCGCACCCGCCGCAGCAGCGTCGTGTACCCCGCCTGGAACTGCGCGCCCGTCACCCCGTGGCCCACGTCGTTCGTGCCCAGGTTCACCACCACCGCGTCCGCCCGGTACCTCGTGAAGTCCCACAGGGGCGCGGTCGCCGCGAGACCGGTGCGCAGCCAGCGGTCGCTCATGCCGATGCAGCCGTCCGCCGCCGGGTACAGGCAGGCGCCGCCCACGGCGATCTGGGTGTGCGCCGCGCCCAACCGCTCGCCGGTCAGCCAGGCGTAACCGGTCAGGGCCTGCTTCGACGACAGCTGCCCCACGGTGATCGAGTCGCCGATGAACTCCACCGTGCGCGCGGGCGTCGTCGGCGCGTAGGTGCGCGCCCCTGGGTCCAGCGCCACGCCCCGGAACACCGCGTCGCCCTTGTACGAGCCCGCGATCGGCCGGTACGACACGCGCAGCACGTGGTTGCCCGCCTTCAGCGGCGTCGGGGTCAGGTTGACGGTGCCGCTCACGTTCGCGTGCAGCACGTCGGCGCCGCCGTCGATGCTCGCGTAGAGGTCGATCGCGTTGCGCTGCTTCAGCTTCACCGTCGTCCCGGTGAAGCCGACCAGCACGTACGCGCCCGCCCACTCCGAGACGTGGGCGGTGCTGTCGGCGGTGTTCCAGCGGCCGAAGTACCGCACGTTCGAGTCGGTCGGGGAGCCGTCGCCGGTCGCGGCGGCGGCGCCGGGGGTGGCGCGGCCGGTGGCCAGCAGGGCGGCCAGGGCCGCGGTGATCAGTCGTGCGCCCATGTCAGATCCTCGCCGCGATGATCGGGGCGAGCCGGTCGGCGATCTTCGCCTGGCCCGCGTCGTTGGGGTGCCCGTCGCCGTCGGCGTAGTCGGTCCCGGTGGTCAGCCAGCCGCTGGTGTCGACGAAGAACGTGCGCGCGTCGCCGACGGCCGCCACCGCCGCCCTGGTCTGCGCGGCGTACCGCTTCTTCAACGTCTGGAACGCGAAGATCGCCGCGTTCGGGTACTTCGCCCTGATGTCCCGCAGGAACTTCGCGTACGCCGTCTGGAATGCGCTTTCCGACACGCCGTGCCCGATGTCGTTCGTGCCCAGGTTCACCACGACCGCCGCCGCCTGGTACCGGCCGAAGTCCCAGCCCGCCGCGCCCGTGCTGTCCGTGCGGAAGAACTGCGCCGACTGCCCCACGCACCCCGACTGCGCCACCAGGCAGTAGCCCGCGCGGGCGATCACGGTGCGCGGCAGGCCGAGCCTCTCGCCCACCAGCCAGCCGTACGAGGACAGCGCCAGCTTCGAGTCCAGGTAGCCCGCGGTGATCGAGTCGCCGACGAACTCCAGCACCTTGGCCGACGGCGTGAACGCCACCGTCCGCGCCCCGCTGTCCAGCACCAGCCCGCCGAACACGGTGTCCCCGGACCGGAACGCCACGCGCAGGGTGTGGTTGCCCGCCGCCAGCGGCGTCGGGGTCAGGTCGACGGTGCCGCGCACGCCCGCGTGGAACACGTCGGGCTTGCCGTCGACGCTGGTGTACACGTTGACGGCGTCCCGCAGCTTGAGCTTCACGGTGGTGCCGGTGAACCCGGTCTGGAGGTAGGCGCCCGCCCAGTGCGGCACGCGCGGGTCGCCGGTGGCGTCCCAGCGGCCGACGTAGGAGATGTTCGGGTCGGACACCGGGATGTCCACCGCCGCCGAGGCGGTCGGGGCGAGCAGGGCGCCGGCGAGCGCGGCGGACAGCAGGACCGCCGCAGACCTGGCCGCACCCCATGACGTCGCTGTCATGCGTGTGCCTTTCGCGAGAACGCGGTGTGCGGCGGTTCCACCGGCATCCGTTGGGACCTCAGACCATGCAAGCCCAGGGCGCCCGCCGTCAACCACCCGTCTCGATCGGCTGCCGTCCCGGCCCGCGTCCCGGCCCCGGTGAGCCGAACCGGGGGAGCCGACCCGGGGGAGCCGGGCTAGGCGAACGGCGCGACCAGCTCGTCCGCGACCCACCGCGCCACCCGCTCCGGGTAGGGCCCCGGCAGCCCCAGCACCACGTGCGAGAACCCGAGCTCCAGCGCCCGCCCGATCTCCTCCCGCGTCCGCTCCGGGTGCTCGTACGAGGCGTTGAGCACCGTGGACCTGGTGATCGACCGGGGATCGCGGCCCAGCTCCGCGCAGTACCGGTCCAGCCGCGCCGACCGCAGCGCGGCGGCCTCCAGGTCG
>NZ_JBQGCX010001240.1:0-2471 GCF_052038725.1 Actinosynnema sp. | reverse complement strand
AACTGGCGGTCGACCTCGAGGCCCATCAGAGCGGCGGTCAGCAGCGGGAACGCGAGCAGGATCAGCACGCTGGTGACCAGGATGTTCCAGGTGAAGATCGGCAACCGCCACATGGTCATGCCCGGCGCGCGCAGGCACACCACGGTGGTGATCATGTTGACCGCGCCGAGGATCGTGCCGACCCCGCCGAGCGCCAGGCCGAGGATCCACAGGTCCGCGCCGACGCCGGGGGAGTGCGTCGCCGTCGACAGCGGGGTGTAGGCGGTCCACCCGAAGTCGGGAGCCCCGGCCGGGGTGAGCATCGAGCTGACCGTCACCGTCGCGCCGAACAGGTAGAGCCAGTACGAGAGCGCGTTGAGCCGGGGGACCGCCACGTCCGGCGAGCCGATCTGCAGCGGCAGGACGTAGTTGGCGAAGCCGAACACGATCGGGGTGGCGTAGAGCAGGAGCATCACCGTCCCGTGCATGGTGAACAGCTGGTTGTACTGCTCGTTCGACAGGAACTGCATCCCCGGCCGGGCCAGCTCGCCCCGCATGAGCAGGGCCATCAGGCCGCCGACGAGGAAGAAGAAGAACGACGTCACCAGGTACATCAGCCCGATCCGCTTGGGATCGGTGGTGCGCAGCAACCCCAGCAGCACCGACCCCTTGGACCCGCGCGCGCCCGCGCCGGGACGGACGACCACGGGTTCCGGCTTGAGCGCGGTCATGCCGCCTCCTCGGGATGCGGTGCCAGGGCACCTCATGCTCTACCCGCGCCACCGGGCGGTAATCGTCCGAACGCCCGCGTCTCGGGGTGGAATATCCACACCCCCGGCGACGTCGCGCTGATCCGTTCGGCCGGTTCCGGACGCCGGACCTGCGCGGCCGTCGCGCACTCCACCCGCACGGCGCGGCCGAGCGGGCCGCACCACGCGGCGGGAGTCGGTGGGGCGGGCGATCGCGGAGGTGGAGCGCGGGCCCGGTGGACGGGGCGGCGCCGGTGGGCGGCCCGTCCGGGCCGCGCGGAACTGCGGTTTCCCGCGCGGGCGGAGTGATCAGCGTCCCACCGCTCGGACCCCGGTCAACGCCCGCGCTCGCGGGTTATCGTCGAGCCATGCAGACCTGGTCATCCCCCTCCGTTCCCAAGCTCCGCGGTGCACCCCGCCCCCTCCGGCTCCACGACACCGCGACCGGCGAGGTGCGGCCCACCGCGCCGGGGGACACCGCTCGGCTGTACGTCTGCGGCATCACCCCCTACGACGCCACGCACCTCGGCCACGCCGCCACCTACCTGGCGTTCGACCTGGTCCAGCGGATCTGGCTGGACAACGGGCACGACGTGCACTACGTGCAGAACGTCACCGACGTGGACGACCCGCTGCTGGAGCGCGCCGCCCGCGACCAGGACGACTGGGTCGTGCTCGCGATGCGCGAGACCGCCCTCTTCCGCGAGGACATGGAGGCGCTGCGCGTCCTGGCCCCGCGCGAGTTCGTCGGCGCCGTGGAGTCCATCCCCGGCATCGTCGACATGATCGAGAAGCTGCTGGCGTCCGGCGCGGCCTACCGGCTCGACGACGACGAGTACCCGGACGTCTACTTCCCGCACGACACCACGCCCCACTTCGGCTACGAGTCGAACTACGACCGCGAGACCATGCTGCGGCTGTTCGCCGAGCGCGGCGGTGACCCGGAGCGCCCCGGCAAGCGGGACCCGCTCGACGCGCTGCTCTGGCGCATGGCGCGACCCGGCGAGCCGTCCTGGGAGACCTCGATCGGCGCCGGGCGCCCCGGCTGGCACATCGAGTGCAGCCACATCGCGCTCGTCAACCTGGACACCCCGTTCGACCTGCAGGGCGGCGGGTCCGACCTGGTCTTCCCGCACCACGAGTACAGCGCCGCGCACGCCGAGGCGCTCACCGGCAGGCACCCGTTCGCCCGGCACTACGCGCACGCCGGGATGATCGGCCTGGACGGCGAGAAGATGTCCAAGTCCAGGGGCAACCTGGTGTTCGTGTCCAAGCTGCGCTCCACCGGCGTCGACCCCGGCGCGATCCGCCTCGCGCTGTTCGCGGGCCACTACCGCGAGGACCGGCCGTGGACCGACGAGCTGTTCACCGAGGCCGGGGTCAGGCTGGCGCTGTGGCGCTCGGCCGCGAACCTGGAGTCCGGGCCGTCCGCCGACGACGTCGTCGCGCGGGTGCGCGAGCACCTGGGCAACGACCTCGACACCCCGAAGGCGCTCGCCGCGCTGGACGCGTGGGCGCGCGAGGCGTGGGACCGGGGCGGCCCCGACGCCGAGGCGCCCGGCGTGTTCCGCACCGCCGTGGACGCCCTGCTCGGCATCGCGCTCTGACCGGCTGAGCGCGGCGACCGCGGCAAGACGCGGAGGGCCGGGCGCCCGGGGGGCGCCACCCCCCGAACCCCGCCCCCCGCACCCCCCCGGGCCCCCGCCGCCCGGGGGACCCCCCGCGGGCACAACGCCCGCGCCC
>NZ_JBQGCX010001239.1:0-3100 GCF_052038725.1 Actinosynnema sp. | reverse complement strand
CCAGCGCGGACATCGCCGCCAGCAGCTCGTCCGCGTCGCCCAGCGCCGCCCTGACCCGCTCGCGACCGCGCCGCAGCACCTCGATGCGCGCCAGCGCGGGCTCGCGCACCGCCGCGTCGCCGACCCTGGCGATGATCTCGCGCAGCGCCTCGTCCGGGTGGGCGCTGGCCGGGACGTCGATGCGCCAGGTGATCCAGCGCCTGCGCAGCAGCTCGTCCAGGTCCGCCAGCACGACGTCGACCTCGCGGCCGAGCGCCTCGGCGATGCCCACCGGGTGACGCGCGCCGTCGCACAGCCGCAGCACCGCCTCCAGGCCCTCGGCGATCGCCGCGGCCTTGCGACCGGGCAGGCTCACCGCGCCGCCGTCGACCCTGGCGAACGCCACCCGGCGCGGCGGCGTCCACGGCCGCATCCCCGGCTCCGCGCCCAGCACCTTGGCCAGGGCGTCGACGCCCCAGCTGGAGAAGTACACCTCGGAGCGGGCCAGGAACCCCTCGCCGTGGTCGGTGGTGACGCCGCGCGGACCGGCCAGGTCCCAGCGGCCCCAGCCGACCGGGCCGAAGAAGCCGATGGTGTCGTTCTTGACGCAGAACCGCTGCCAGTAGTGCGCCACCAGCTCCTCGCGCTGGCGGGGCATGCTGGTGCGGCCCTCGGCCGTGGGCGTCCACCTCAGGAACGGCTCGATGCCCGAGGCGAGCACCGCCTTGTTCTGCCACGCCAGCGCCGTGCGGAACCTCGGCTGCGCGGCGATGTCCTGCAGCTCGTGGGCGGTCGCCACCGCGCACTGGGCGAAGAACTCCTCGAACTCGGCCCACTCCGGGCCCTTCCACCGCTCGCGCGGGGCGACGTCGGTGAACTTGTCCGCCGCCTCGCCGAGACCCCCCGGCGCCAGGCGGAGCACCCCCGCCGCCGGGAAACCCGCGCCGCGCAGGGCGAACTGGTTCCACAACCGCCAGCCGCCACCGGGCAGCAGCACCTCTTCGGCCACGCCGACCATCCCTTCCGACTAGCTCACGGGGGCTTGTTCAGCCCAGCTGCCCCATCCGCTCGCGCAGGCCGCGCGGTCGCATGTCCGTCCACACCCGCTCGACGTGCGCAAGGCACGCCGCGCGCGGCCCCTCGGTCCCGTCGGCGACCCAGCCGGGGGGCAGGTCGCGGTCGGCGGGCCAGATCGAGTACTGCTCCTCGTCGTTGACCACGACCCGGTACACCCGCTCGTCCTGCGTCATCTGCGCTCCCCGTCGGTCGGTGGCGGTGTGCTTGCCGGACCGACGATGCCGCCGCGCGGGCGGCCCCGGTAGAGAAGGAAGCGCAGCGACGACGGCAACCGCGCCGTGCCGCTCCTTCCCTGGTGGGAGCCCCTTCCCGGCGAGCAGTCTTCGTCCAGACACCGCTTCGCAGGGAGGCAGACAGTGAACGAAGGCGCACCGCACACGGCGAACGGACCGGCGGCCGAGGTCTCCTCCGCGCAGCGGAGGCTGTGGTTCCTGGAGCAGCTGGCGCGCGGCGGGTCGGACAACCTGCTGCCGCTGGCGCTGCGGGTGCGCGGCGCGCTGGACGTGCCCGCCCTGGAGCGGGCGCTGACCGGGGTCGTCACGCGGCACGAGGTGCTGCGCACCCGGTTCACCGCCGTCGACGGCGAGCCCGTGCCGGTGCTCGACCCGCCGGGCGCGGTCGTGCTCCGGCACGTGGACGCCGCGGACCCGCAGGAGGTGTTCGAGCGCGAGCTGCGCCGCCCGCTGGACCTGGCCGTCGAACCGCCGGTGCGCGCCGTGCTGGCTCGCCTCGGCGCAGAGGACCACCTGCTGCTGCTGGTGGTGCACCACATCGCGGTCGACGGCTGGTCGTGGGACGTGCTGCTGCGCGAGCTGGCCGCGGGCTACCGGGGCGAGCACGTGCCCGCCCCCGCCCACCAGTACGCGGACTTCGCCGCCTGGCAGAACGCCCGCCGCACCCCGGAGCGCCTGGCGCGGCTGCTCGCCCACTGGACCGGCCGCCTCACCGGCCTCACCCCGCTCGCCCTGCCCACCGACCGGCCGCGCCCCGAGGTGTGGGACGGCTCCGGCGACGTGGTGCGCTTCGTGGTGCCCCCGGACCTGCTGGCCCGCGTCGACGCCGCCGCCCGCGAGCGCCGCGCCACCCGCTACCAGGTGCTCCTCGCGGTCTACCAGTCGCTGCTGGGCCACCACAGCGGGCGCACCGACGTCGCCACCTGCACCACCATGACCGACCGGGGCGGGCCGCTGGACACCGCGAACCTGATCGGGCCGTTCGTCAACACCGTCGTGCTGCGCACCGACCTCGGCGGGCGCCCGTCGTTCGACGCGCTGCTGCGCCGGGTCCGCGACGGCGTGCTGAGGGACCTCTCGCACGCCGAGGCGCCCTTCGACCGGGTCGTCGGCGCGCTCGGGCTGGAGCGCGACCTGTCCCGCCACCCGCTGGCGCAGGCCTCGTTCACCCTCCTCAACACCGCCCACCAGGGCGCGAGCCTCGAGGGGCTGGACGCGGAGCTGGTGCGCACGCCGCTCGACGGCACCGACATGGAGGTCTTCCTGGACCTCACCCTCATGCCCGACGGCAGCCTGCTCGCCCGCCTCCAGTACGCCACCGCCCTGTTCGACCGGGGCACCGCGCAACAGCTCGCCGACGGGTTCCTGGCGCTGCTCACCGCCGTGCTGGACGACCCGGACGCGCCGGTCGCCGACCTGGCCGCCGCCCTGCCGCCGCTGCCCGGCCGGGTGCTGCTCGACACCTGGTCCCGCCCCGCCGCCGTCCCGCCGCCCGCGCCGCCGCGGGTGCGGGGGAGCGGGGAGCGCGCGGCGCTGGTGTGCGGGGCGGACACCGTCACCTACGACCGCCTCGAGGCCCTGACCGGCGGACTGGCCGCGCTGCTGCGCGACGCCGGGGTGCGGCGGGGCGACGCGGTCGGGGTGTGCCTGCCGCGCGGCACCTGGTCGGTGGTGGCGATGCTGGCGATCTGGCGCGCGGGCGCCGTCCACGTGCCCCTGGACGCGGCGCTGCCGGTGGAGCGGCGGGCGTTCATGGTCGCGGAGGCGGGCGTGCGGCACGCCGTGGGCGACACCGGCGTCGCCGGGGTGCG
>NZ_JBQGCX010001238.1:0-2599 GCF_052038725.1 Actinosynnema sp. | reverse complement strand
CTGGGGAGTGGTGGTCGGGGGAGTGGTGACCGGTGATTCCGTGGTCGTGGTGACCGGTGGCTCGGTGGTCGTGGTGACCGGTGGCTCGGTAGTCGTGCTGGTCGGTTCAGTTGTGATGACGGGCGGTTCGGTGGTCGTCGTGACCGGCGCCGCCGTCGAGGTCGTCATCGGGGCGCCGTAGAGGTCGTTGTTCGCGCGGGTCTTCTCCTCCGCCTCCGCGCCGTAACCGCTCGTGTCGGCCAACCCCGTCCGCGAGTAAGCGCTCTCCGCCGTCATCGCCCCGTCCACCACCGCCCGCAGCACGAACGGCGGGAACGACTCGCCCGGCGCGGCCGTCCCGGTCTGGTAGCAGTAGACCACCGTGGGATCGACCTGGCAGTACCCGTTCCACCCCACCCCCGAGGCCGCCGTGGCCCGCAGCGCCCCCGGAAGCCACAGGTGCACCATCGCCCCGTCCAGCGGCGCGCGCCCCACGTTGGTGATCACCGACGTGAACACGACCTCCTGCCCCACCATCGGATTCGGGTCGTCCACGTCGAACGAGGTCAGCTCCAGGTCCTTGGCGTTGTGGTGCAGCCCCGCGTCGAGGTCCATGTCCTGGGTGATCCCGCTGTCCGCCACCTGCACCCGCACGTCCCGCGTGTTCCCGGAGCTCTGCTGGTTCCCGTCCTCGTGGAACACCGACGACCCGGTCGCCGCCGCCCCCCGCCCGCGCGGGGAGAACACCATCCCCTCCGGCCGGTACACCTTCAGGTAGTACAGGTCCTCGTCCAGGTCCACGAAGAAGTACCGCCCGTACTCGTTCGTGGTCGCCGTCGCCACCAGCCCGCCGAACACCCGGTGCAGCTCGACCTTGATCCCCGGAATCCCGTTCTCCTCCGGGTCCTGCACCCCGTCCTCGTCCGAGTCCAGCCACACGTAGTCCCCGAGCGCGCCCTTCTGCATCCCGAAGTCCACGTGCCCGCCCTCCCCGGCGGGCAGGGTGAACGCCACCGACGTCGGCGTGGCCGCCCCGGACCCGGCGGGCAGGGTCGCGCGCACGAGGTAGTCGCCCGGCGCCACGCCGTCGAAGCGGTACGCCCCCGAGCCGTCGGTGGTCGTGCTCGCCACCGGCGTCTCGTCCGACCTCAGCAGCACCACCGCCACCGACCCCAACCGGCCGGGCTCGTCGTCGTCGATCACCCCGTCGCTGTCCGTGTCGACCCACGCCGTCCCGGTCAGCGCGCCGCGCCGCATCCCGAACAGCGACCCGGTGGACGCGTACCCGTCGATCACCGTCACGTACGACAGCTGGTTCGGCGCGGTCACCGTGCCGCCGCCGTTGCCGGTGGTGATCCTCCCGTCCGCGTAGGCCGCGGGGCGCGGCACGGTGATCGTGTGGTCACCGCTCTCCAGCCCGGTCACGGTGAACGTCCCGCCCGCGTCCGTCGTCGCCGTCCGGCTCACCGCGCACGCGGGCTGCTCGGCGGGCGGGCACGAGTAGCGGGTGCCCGTCACGCGCACCACCAGCCCGGCGATGCCCGGCTCCCCACCGCCCTGGGCGCCGTTGTCGTCGTCGTCCCGGTACACCTGCCCGGTGAGCGACCCGGTGGCCGCCCGCGCGCCCGGCAGGTCCCACCACACGACGGCGAGCAGCAGCGCGAGCACCGCGCACACCACGCCGAGGCGGCGCGCGCCACGACCGGCCGACATCACCCGACCCCCGTTCCCACCGGCGTCCTCCACGAGGAATGTCCGCCTGGACCGGGGCGCGGCGCAGCCCCCGAGCGGCAGGTGAACCGGTCCGGGCGAAGCGGGCCGGTTCAAACCTCACCCGGTCGGGAAGCCCTGGTCGGGTGAGTCCCGCATGGCCTCGCCACCGGCGCGGATCGCCTCGCGGATGCGCGGGTAGGCGCCGCACCGGCACACGTTCCGGATGCCGTCCAGGTTCGCGTCGGTCACCGCGCGCCCCTCGGCCGCCACCCGCCGGACCAGCGCCACCGCCGCCATGATCTGCCCCGGCTGGCAGTAGCTGCACTGGGAGACGTCCAGGTCCAGCCACGCCCGCTGCATCGGGTGCAGCCCGCCCTCGCCCGCGAGGCCCTCGATCGTGGTCACCTCGTCTTCGGGCCCCAGCGCGCCCACCGGCACCGAGCACGGCGTCACCGCGCGGCCGTTCAGGTGGCTCGGGCACGGGTGGCACGGTCGGCTTCGGCGTGAACGACAGCACCCCGTGGTTGATCGGGAACGCCGTCGGGTCCGTCCCCGTGGCCCGCGCGTACGCGCACGCCACCGCCGCCATCACCGCCGCCTCCGACCGGGCGCCCACCGGGCCGGGCCGCCACGTCACCCGCAGCGCCCGCACGGCGTCGACGCACTGCCCGAAGGTCTGCGCCCGCACCGCGACCCCGGTCGACACCACCGCGACGTCCGTGACGCCCGGCATCGCCCGAACCTGCGCCAGGTTGTCCACAGTGGACACACGGCCGTTGGTGGTCGGCGGGCGGCACACCGTGGTCGGCTTCGCGCCCGGCGCGTCCAGGTCCATCGTGAACCGCTTGCGCCCGGTCACCGCGTCCAGCGCGTCCACGCGCGTGCAGGGCGTGCCGATGACGCGGAA
>NZ_JBQGCX010001237.1:0-2302 GCF_052038725.1 Actinosynnema sp. | reverse complement strand
CGCTCGATCGCCGCCGGGACCCCGCTGCCGTCCGTGGAGTCCGGGGTCGCGAGCAGCGGCCTGTCCGCGTTCCTGTTCACCGGGCAGGGTTCCCAGCGGGCGGGGATGGGGCGCGGGCTGCGCGAGGCGTTCCCGGTCTTCCGCGAGACGTTCGAGGTGATCTGCGGCCACTTCGACCCGCTGCTCGACCGCCCGCTCGACCAGGTCGTGCTGGGCGACGACCAGGAGCTGCTGGACCGCACCGGGTACAGCCAGCCGGCGATCTTCGCGTTCGAGGTGGCGCTGTACCGGCTGCTCGAGTCCTGGGGCGTGCGACCGGACTTCCTGGCCGGGCACTCCATCGGCGAGATCGCCGCCGCGCACGTCGCGGGCGTGCTCTCGCTGGTGGACGCGTGCAAGCTCGTCGCCGCGCGCGGCAGGCTGATGCAGGCCCTGCCGCCCGGCGGCGCGATGCTCGCCGTCGAGGCCGCGGAGGAGGAAGTCCTCCCGCTGCTGGACGAGCGGGTCAGCATCGCCGCCGTCAACGGACCCACCTCGGTGGTCGTGTCCGGCGCCGAGGACGCGGTCGGGCAGGTCGCCGCCGCGCTGGAAGGCCGCCGCAGCAAGCGGTTGCGCGTCTCGCACGCCTTCCACTCGCCGCTCATGGAGCCGATGCTCGCGCAGTTCCGGGAGGTCGCCGACAAGATCGCCTACCACGAGCCGGTGATCACCGTCGTGTCCACCGTGACCGGCGCGCCCGCCACCGGCGGCGACCTGGTCACCGCCGACTACTGGGTGCGGCACGTGCGCCAGGCCGTCCGCTTCGACGACGCCTTCGGCGCGCTGGAGTCGGCGGGCGCCACCAGGTTCGTGGAGGTCGGCCCGGACGGCGTGCTCACCGGCCTCGCCGCCGACCGCACCACCGCCACCCTCGTCCCGGCCCAGCGCAGGGGCCACGACGAGGCCACCACCGCCGCCACCGCGCTGGCCAGGCTGCACGTCACCGGCGCGTCGGCGGACTGGACCGCGTTCTACGCCGGTCGCCGCGCCGGTCGCGTCGACCTGCCCACCTACGCGTTCCAGCGCAGGCGCTACTGGATGGACGGCTCCACCGAGGGCGGCGACGTCACCTCCACCGGCCTGCGCGCCACCGCGCACCCCCTGCTGGCCGCCACCACCACCCTCCCCGGCACCGGCGGCCTGCTCGCCACCGGCCTGCTCTCCCGGCACGCCCACCCGTGGCTGCTCGACCACGCCGTCGGCGGCGCGGTCCTGCTGCCCGGCACCGGGCTGGTCGAACTCGCCCTCCAGGCGGGCAAGCGGGTCGGCTGCGGCGCGCTGGCCGAGCTGACCCTGCACGCGCCCCTGGTGCTGCCCGAGGACGACGGGGTCAGCGTCCAGGTCAGCGTCTCCGCCCCGGACGCGAACGGCCACCGCGCGGTCACCGTGCACGGCCGGGAGCAGGACGCGGCCGACGACGACCCGTGGACCACGCACGCCGAGGGCGTCCTGGTCCCCGACGCGCCGGAGCCGGGCGTCGCGCTCGGCGAGTGGCCGCCGCCCGGCGCCACCGAACTGGACGTCGACGGCCTCTACCCGGAGATGGCCGAGGCCGGGCTGGTGTACGGCCCGGTGTTCCAGGGCCTGCGCCGGGTCTGGCAGGCCGGGGACGACGAGCTGTTCGCCGAGATCGCCCTTCCCGGCGGCGCCGCCGCCGACGCCCGCGGGTTCGGCCTGCACCCGGCCGCGTTCGACGCCGCCGTCCAGGCCATCGGCCTGCTGCGCGGCGCCGACGCGCCCACCGCGCTCCCGTTCACCTTCTCCGGCGTCGCCCAGCACGCCGAGGGCGCGGGCGCGCTGCGGGCCAGGATCACCCTGCTCGGCCGGGACGAGGCCGCGCTGGAGCTGGCCGACGACACCGGGTCCCCGGTGGTCTCGGTGCGCTCGCTGGCGCTGCGCCCCTTCACCGGCCGCACCGCCCCGCGCAGTGACGCCCTGCACCACCTGGACTGGGTCCCCGCGCGGGTCACCGCCGAACCGGTCACCGGCCGCTGGGCCCTGCTCGGCGGCGACGACCTGCGCGTCGGCGCGGCGCTCAAGGCGCAGGGCTGCGAGGTGGAGGCGCACACCGACCTGACCGCCCTCGGCCACGCCACCGACGACACGGCCGCGCCCGACGTGGTCGTGGTCCAGTTCGCCCCCGGCGGCCCGCTCGACGCCGCCGCCGTCCAGGCCGCCGCCCACCGCGCGCTCGCCACCCTCCAGGCGTGGCTGGCCGAACCCCGCCACGCCGCGTCCCGGCTGCTCGTGCTCACCGCGGGCG
>NZ_JBQGCX010001236.1:0-19928 GCF_052038725.1 Actinosynnema sp. | reverse complement strand
CGGGCGCGCACAGGGGGCACGGGGGCGCGGCCGACACCGGCGCCCGGGGGGGGGTCACCTTCTCGGGCGCCTGCGCGGTCGCCCCGCCGGTGGTCTTCCTGTGGGGCACGCTGCTGCTGCTCGCGGTCGGCTCGCTGCTGCTCATCGCCGACCGCTCGGTCGAGCCCGGCGGCGCGTTCGCCCCCGAGCCGCAGGCCGGTGGCCCCGGCGGCGGCGCGGGCGGTGGCGGCGCCGTGGTGACGAAGGCGCGCGCGGTCGCCTCGGTCATGCAGACCGAGGTGTTCCCGCTCACCCTGTTCGCCCTCGGCGGCATGATGGTCTTCGTCGCGGCGAACGACCTGCTCACCATGTTCATCGCGCTGGAAGTGCTCTCGCTGCCGCTGTACCTGCTGTGCGGCCTCGGCCGCCGTCGCCGCCTGCTCTCGCAGGAGGCCGCGGTGAAGTACTTCCTGCTCGGCGCGTTCGCCTCGGCGTTCTTCCTCTACGGCGTCGCGCTGCTCTACGGCTACTCCGGCTCGGTCAAGCTGGCGGACATCGCCACCGCGACCGCCGCGACCGACCGGTCCGACACGCTGCTGTACGCGGGCTTCGGCCTGCTGGTGGTGGGCCTGCTGTTCAAGGCCTCGGTCGGCCCGTTCCACGCCTGGACCCCGGACGTCTACCAGGGCGCCCCGACCCCGGTCACCGCCTTCATGGCGGCCTGCACCAAGGTCGCGGCCTTCGGCGGCATCCTGCGGGTGCTGCACGTGGCCTTCGAGGGCTCCAGCTGGGAGTGGAACGTCGTCCTGGCGGTCCTCGCGGGCGTGTCGATGGTCATCGGCGCGGTGCTGGGCCTGACCCAGACCGACGTCAAGCGCATGATCGCCTACTCCTCGGTGGCGCACGCGGGCTTCCTGCTCGTCGGCGCGATCGCGCTCACCCCCGAGGGCCTGTCGGCGACCATGTTCTACCTCGCGGCCTACGGCTTCACCACGATCGCCGCGTTCGGCGTGGTCAGCCTGGTCCGCAACGCCGACGGCGAGGCCACCCACCTGTCCCAGTGGGCCGGGCTGGCCAAGCGCTCGCCGATCACGGCCGCGGTCTTCACGCTCCTGCTGCTCGCCCTCGCGGGCATCCCGTTCACCAGCGGGTTCATCGGCAAGTTCGTGGTGTTCGCGGCGGCGATCGACGCGGGCATGGCCCCGCTCGTGGTGTTCGCGCTGGTGGTGAGCGCCATCGCGGCGTTCTTCTACCTGCGGGTGATCGTGCTGATGTACTTCAGCGAGCCCGCGGCGGACGGCCCGACCGTGACCGTCCCCGGCGCCTTCACCACCGCGTCGATCACGCTCGGCGCGGTGATCACGCTGGTGCTCGGGGTCTGGCCCGCCTTCGCCCTCGATTGGGCGGGGTCCGGCCAGTTCATCTTCTAGTCGGTACGTAGGCTTCCAACCGTGACCAGTAGCGAGCGGGCGGGGACGGGGTTCCGGTTTGCGGACCCCGTGCTCGCGGAGGTTGTGCAGAGCGGCCTGGACGAGGTCGAGGGGATCCTGCGGGAGGTCGTCCGCAGCGAGTTCAACCCGGTGATGGAGACCTCGCTGCACCTGGTGGAGGCGGGTGGCAAGCGCATCCGCCCCCTCTTCACGATCCTGGCCGCCCAGTTCGGCCCGTCCTGGGACCGGGAGAGCGTCGTCAAGGCCGCCGCGGTGGTCGAGCTGACCCACCTGGCGACCCTGTACCACGACGACGTCATGGACGAGGCCACCATGCGCCGGGGCGCGGCGTCGGCCAACGCCAAGTGGAACAACAGCATCGCCATCCTCACCGGCGACTACCTGTTCGCCCACGCCTCGACGCTGGTCGCCGACCTCGGGACGGAGGCGGCCAGGACCATCTCGCGCACGTTCGGCGAGCTGGTCACCGGCCAGATGCGCGAGACCATGGGCCCCCGCGAGGGCGAGGACCCGGTCGAGCACTACCTGACCACGATCGCCGAGAAGACCGGCTCCCTGATCGCCACCGCGGCCCGCTTCGGCGGCATGTTCTCGGACGCGACCGAGGAGCAGGTCGCGGCGCTCCAGGCGTACGGCGACGTGATCGGCTCGGCGTTCCAGATCTCCGACGACGTGATCGACATCGCGTCGCCGCCGGAGGAGTCGGGCAAGACGCCGGGCACCGACCTGCGCGAGGGCGTCAAGACGCTGCCCATGCTGTACGCGCTGCAGGACGAGCCGGACTCGCGGCTGGCCAGGCTGCTCGCCGCCCCGATCGAGGACGACGCGGAGGTCCTGGAGGCCCTGGAGCTGCTCAGGGCGTCCTCCGGGCTCCAGCGGGCCAGGGAGACCCTGGACGAGTACGCCGACCGCGCCAGGAGCTGCCTGGCGGTCCTCCCGGAGGGCCGGGCGCGCGACGCGCTGGAGTCGGTGAGCGAGTACGTGGTCAGCAGGTCCCGCTAGTCGGGGCCGGGAGCGCCGGGGTGACCCGGTGTGATCCTCCGGAACGGCGTCCCGCACCGCGCGGGGCGCCGTTCCGGCGTTCGGACCGTCGGAGCGGGTGGTTCGCGGCGCGGTTTTCCGCAGTCCCCCGTGAGAGCCCGATCACACCGGCGGGGCGACCGCCACGACCCTGCGCTGCTTGCGCGCGCGCACCAGCGCGTCACCGGTGAAAAGCAACAACGCGACCCACACCATTGCGAACCCGAACCAGCGCGACGCGGGCATCGGCTCGCGCATCACGAATACGCCCCACGCGAACTGCAACACCGGCGCCAGGTACTGGAGCATCCCCAGGGTGATCATGGGAATCCGGCGCGCTCCCGCACCGAAGAGCATCAGCGGGACGGCGGTCACCAAACCCGTCGACACCATCAACGCGGTGTGCGCCGCGCCGTGCCCGGTGAACGTCCCCGCCGAGCCCAACCACAACAGGTAACCGAGAGCCACCGGCGTCATCACCGCGCTCTCCGCGGTGAGGCTCGCGGTGGAATCCAGCGGCACGGTTTTCTTGATCAATCCGTAGAACGCGAATGAGCACGCGAGCGCCAGCGAGATCCACGGCAGCGTTCCGTAGTCGACCGCCAGCACCACCACGGCCGCGCCTGCCACGCCGATCGCCGCGTACTGCGCGGGCCGCAGCCGCTCCCGCAGCACCAGCACCGCCAGCAGCACGCTGAACAGCGGGTTGATGAAGTAGCCCAGTGCCGCCTCGACCACCCGGCCGCTGTTGACGGCGTAGATGTAGACGCCCCAGTTGACGGCGATGAGCGCGGACGCGGCGGTGACCAGCAGCCACGAGCGCGGGGGCAGTCCGCGCAGCGCGCCCCACCTGCCCAGCGCGGCTGTGACGAGAGCCATGAACAGCAGCGACCACACGATGCGGTGGGCCAGCAGCTCGACCGCTCCGGCTGCCGCGAGGAGGGGCCAGTAAGCGGGCACCACACCCCAGAGCACGTATGCTCCTACGCCGTAAGCGATTCCCCTGTTCGTGTCGTTGGTGTTCGACGAGATCGAGCTGGAGTTCGTCAACGGCGTCACCGGCATACTGTACGCCTGGTATTTCGGCTGGTCCGTTGAGCTGAATGACCTACCATTTGAGGAGCTGCGAGTTCCGGGCAGCCGCAGGTGGTTGAGCGGGGGATCGAGGTAGCTTTACACCGCTCCACTTCCGGGTGAGTCCTGATGGTGGCGGAGCGTGTCGGGATTTCAGGCAGTTCGTGCGGTCGGAGGGTATCCCGTGATGTGGCTGTTCGGGCAGGTGTGGCTGTGGAGCCTGCTGGCCTTCCTCGCAGGTGTGCTGCTGACGTGGTTCGTCCTCGTGCGCCCCGTGAAGCGCGAGGTGGCCGAGCTGGAGCGCAAGCTGCGCGCCGCGACCTCGGTGGACCGCGCCGCGAGCCGGACGCAGGTCGCGTCCCCGGCGCGCGACGAGTTCGACGACTGGCACTCCCCCCTCGCCGACGAGGAGGAGCGCTTCGACGCGACCCCGACCCGGCTGGAGGACCGCGCCTCGCTGCTCGACCTCGGCTCGGGCCGGGACGCGCGGGACGAGGACGGCGCCGCGGGCCACGACGCCCCTGGGCACGACGCCCCTGGGCACGACGCCGCGGAGCGCGACGCGGACGAGCGCGAGCAGGACGAGCGCGGCTTCGACGCCTTCGAGCGGGCGGGTGACCGCGGCGACATCGGCGACCGCCTCGGCGGCTCGCCCACCGGCACCGCGATGATGCCCAAGCCCGTTCCGCCCTCGGACGAGGAGCGGGACAAGCCGGTGCTGACCCGGCTGGACGTGCCGAGGCCGGTCCCCGCGCGGGACGAGGACGAGCCGCGCGCGGAGAAGCTGCCCGCCGAGGAGACGCACGTGCTCGCGCCGGTGCGGCTGCCCGCCGACCACCAGCCGCCCGCGCCCCACCGGTCCGACGTGTTCGACCCGGACGCCCAGGACGAGGAGGGCAACCCGGAGATCACCACGCGCGCCGAGCGCCGCGCGGCCAACGAGGAGACCACCCTCATCCCGGCCAAGGAGCTGGCCGACGCGATCGCCGAGGTGGACAGCCCGCGCGACCTGCACGACGAGGACCGCTGGCCGGAGACCGACCAGACCGGCGAGTACCCGGCCGTGCGCGGCGGGGACCTGGGCGGGGACCTGGGTGGCGAGGCCCCCAGGGGCGGCGACCTGGCCGCGGGGCCGACGGTCTACCACTCCCCGGTGGACGCGGACGAGCGCGAGGACCACGACGACCGCTTCGCCGGTGACGGGTTCGACGCCGAGCGGACCGAGGTGCGCGCCCCCGTGGCCGCCGACGACCTGGACGACGCCCGCACCGAGGTCCGCCCGCTGGAGGCCGACCCGGAGCACGCGCTGCCCGGCAGGGCGCAGCGCCCCCTCCGCGACCCGGAGGCCGACCGCATCGCGTTCGAGGAGTCGCTGGCCGCGCAGGCCCGCCAGGACGCGGCCGACGACCGCGCCGACCGGGTGGGCGCCCCCACCGAGACGCTGGCCCCCGTCGCGGGCCACGACCTGGACGAGCGCGGCTTCGCCGACGACCTCGACCACCACGACGACCGCGGCTTCGACGGCCGGGGTCTCGACGGGCCGGACCTCGACGACCGCGACCTCGGCGGCCACGGCCTCGACCGCCACGACCTCGATGGCCAGGGCCTCGACCGCCACGAGCTCGACCGCCACGACCTCGACGAGCGCGGCGCGCACGCCGACGACCGCTCGCGCGGCGAGCTGGTCGCCGACGCCGACGACCGCCGCTACGAGGACGACTACGAGCCCGTCGACCTGCCCAAGCGGGACCGGGGCGCGAGCGACCGAGGCATGTTCGGCCACTCCGAGCCCGTCGCCGACGAGCGCGACCTGTTCGAGATGACCGACCCGAGCTCCCAGGGCGTCGACCTGTTCGCGCGCCCCGAGGAGCCCGAGGACGAGCCGGAGGCCCCGAAGTCCGAGCTGGAGGCGTTCTGGGCGTCCAGGACCCCGCCGCTGGAGGACGACCGGCCCGCGCCGACCCCCGCGCCCGCCCCGGCGCACGTCGAGCCCGAGCCCGAGTCCGACCTCGGCCTGGTGAGCAGGCACAGCCTGCCCGACCCGGAGTCGGAGGCCGAGCCCGACCTCGAACCGGTCAGCAGGCACAGCCTCCCGGACCCCGAGCCGGAGCCCGAGGCGGCGCCCCTCCCGGTGCGCCCCGCGCGGCCGAAGACCCCCGCCGCCGAGGAGAAGCCGAAGCCGAAGCGCTCGCTGTTCGAGCCGCTGGCCGAGGAGGAGGTCCTGGAGTCGGAGCCGGTCACCCCGGCCACCCCGGCGCCCAAGGCCCCCGCCGCCGCGAAGGCCTACGACGACCAGCCGTTCGTGCCGACCCTGTCGCCCGAGCTGCTCGCGGCCGAGCAGACCGCGGCCGAGCTGGCCGCCGACGCGTCCCGGAAGCAGGCGGCGAGCGGCCTGCCGCAGCGCCCGGTGAAGTCGCAGAGCAGCTTCCCGAAGCCGCAGCAGCCGCTGATCCCGCCGGTGAAGTCCACCAGCCCGCCCCCGGCGCGCCCGATGCGCCCGAGGCCGGTCGGCTTCAGCCCCACCACCGGTGGCGGCGGCCAGGAGACGGCCTCGTCCCGCTACCAGCAGCCGGAGGGCTTCAACCCGCGCTCCCCGTTCGGGCCCGGCTCGGTGCTGCCCAAGTCCGACGGCAAGGCGCCCGCGCCGGAGTTCGTGGTGAAGGCGACCCTGACCGGCCGCCGGTACTTCACGGACACGTCCGCGAACTTCCGCGAGACGCGCGCCGACGTGTGGTTCCGGACCACCTCGGACGCCGAGAAGGCCGGGTTCCACAAGGCCCCGTGACGGGCTGGGCGCGAAGCGCGGAAGGGGCTCCCCGTGCGTTCGGGGAGCCCCTTCCGGCGTTCTCGCGCCCCGAGCGGCGTCACGCCACCGTCCAGGTGTCCTTCCCGCGCAGCAGCGCCGCGAGGTTCGCCGGTCGGGCCGCCTTGGCCCGCTCGACCTGCGC
This sequence comes from Actinosynnema sp., assembly GCF_052038725.1. Lineage (NCBI taxonomy): Bacteria > Bacillati > Actinomycetota > Actinomycetes > Pseudonocardiales > Pseudonocardiaceae > Actinosynnema > Actinosynnema sp. The sequence continues at coordinate 13,456 of NZ_JBQGCX010001236.1, read as the reverse complement.
CCGCGCCGCGTCGTCGTACGTCTCCCGCGCCGACCGCCGGAACACGCCGGTCACCACGTGCGCCAGGTCCTGCGTCGACAGCCGCGACAGCGCGAAGCCCAGCTCCAGGTCGCCCGCGTCGTGCACCACCACGTCCGCCGCGTCCACCTCGGACGTGCGCGCCACCGCCAGCCCGAACCCGCGCCGCACCACCGCGTGCTCGCCGCCGCCGAACACGATCGGCTTCCCGTGCTCCACCGGGATGATCCGCTGGGCCGCCGAGTCGGCGTCCTTGAGCACGTCGAACGCGCCGTCGTTGAAGATCGGGCAGTTCTGGTAGATCTCCACCAGCGCCGACCCCCGGTGCTCGGCGGCCTGCCGCAGCACGTCGGTCAGCCCCACCCGGTCCGAGTCCATCGCCCGGCCCACGAACGAGGCCTCCGCGCCCAGCGCCAGCGACACCGGGTTGAACTGGTGGTCCAGCGACCCTGACGGCGTGGACTTGGGGACCTTGCCCGCCTCCGAGGTCGGCGAGTACGGGCCCTTGGTGAGCCCGTAGATCCGGTTGTTGAACAGCAGGATCTTCAGGTTCACGTTGCGCCGCAGCGTGTGGATCAGGTGGTTGCCGCCGATGGACAGCGCGTCGCCGTCCCCGGTCACCACCCACACCGACAGGTCCGGCCGCGCCACCGCCAGCCCGGTGGCGATCGCGGGCGCCCGGCCGTGGATGGAGTGCATCCCGTAGGTGTTCATGTAGTACGGGAACCGCGACGAGCAGCCGATCCCCGACACGAACACGATGTTCTCGCGCTTGAGCCCCAGCGTCGGCAGGAACGACTGCACGGCGTTGAGCACCACGTAGTCCCCGCAGCCGGGGCACCAGCGGACCTCCTGGTCCGACTTGTAGTCCTTGGCCTTCTGCGGCCCGTCCTCGGTGGGCACCCCGCCCAGTCCGGGAAGGCCGAGGTCGATCGCGGTCACGCGGACACCCCCTGGATCACGTCGGACAGCACGCCCTGCAACTCCTCCGCCTTGAACGGCAGCCCCTGCACCTTCGTGTGCGAGACGACGTCCACGAGGTAGCGGGCGCGCAGCAGCAGCGCCAGCTGCCCCAGGTTCATCTCCGGCACGACGACCCGGTCGTAGCGGGCCAGCACCTCGCCGAGGTTCGCCGGGAACGGGTTCAGGTGCCGCAGGTGGGCGTGCGCCACCGACAGCCCCTGCTTGCGCACCCGCCGCGCCGCCGCGCCGATCGGCCCGTACGACGAGCCCCAGCCGACCACCAGCACCCGCGCCCGGCCGCCGGGGTCGTCGACGACCACGTCGGGCACCCGGATGCCGTCGACCTTGCGCTGCCGCAGCCGCACCATGTGGTCGTGGTTGGCCGGGTCGTAGGAGATGTTGCCGGTGCCGTCGGCCTTCTCCAGCCCGCCGATGCGGTGCTGGAGCCCCGGCGTGCCCGGCACCGCCCACGGCCGCGCCAGCGTCTCCGGGTCCCGCAGGTACGGCCAGAACGTCCCGTCCGGCGCGTTGGGCTCGGTCGCGAACGCCACCGACAGGTCGGGCAGCGACTCGACGTCCGGCACCAGCCACGGCTCGGAGCCGTTCGCGATCGCGCCGTCCGACAGCAGCAGCACCGGCGTCCGGTACTCCAGCGCGATCCTGGCCGCCTCCAGCGCCACGTCGAAGCAGTCGGCGGGGGAGAGCGGGGCGATCACCGGCACCGGCGACTCGCCGTTGCGGCCGAACATGGCCTGGAGCAGGTCGGCCTGCTCGGTCTTGGTCGGCAGGCCGGTCGACGGCCCGCCGCGCTGCACGTCGATCACGACCAGCGGCAGCTCGGTCATCACGGCCAGGCCGATGGTCTCGGACTTGAGCGCGATGCCGGGGCCGGACGTGGAGGTCACGCCGAGCGCGCCGCCGTAGGACGCGCCGAGCGCGGCGCCGATGCCCGCGATCTCGTCCTCGGCCTGGAGCGTGGTGACGCCGAACTCCTTGTGCTTGGACAGCTCGTGCAGGATGTCCGAGGCCGGGGTGATCGGGTAGGTGCCCAGCACCACCGGCAGCCCGGAGCGCTGGCCCGCGGCCACCACCCCGTACGCCAGCGCGGTGTTGCCGGTGATCTGCCGGTAGGTGCCGCGCGCCAGCTTCGCCGGGGCCACCTCGTAGGTCACCGCGAACGACTCGGTCGTCTCGCCGTAGTTCCACCCGGCCCGGAACGCCAGCACGTTGGCCTCGGCGATGTCGGGCTTGCGCGCGAACTTCTCCCGCAGGAACCGCTCGGTGCCCTCGGTCGGCCGGTGGTACATCCAGGAGAGCAGGCCGAGCGCGAACATGTTCTTCGCCCGCTCGCCGTCCTTCTTGCCGAGGCCCGTGGACTCGACCGCGCCGAGCGTGAGCGTGCCCATGGCGACCTCGTGCACCTGGTACGAGGACAGCGAGCCGTCCTCCAGGGGGTTGGCCGGGTAGCCGACCTTGGTGAGGTTGCGCTTGGAGAACTCGTCGGTGTTGACGATCAGGGTGCCGCCCACCGGCAGGTCCGCGATGTTCGCCTTGAGCGCGGCCGGGTTCATCGCCACGAGCACGTCGGGGCGGTCGCCGGGGGTGAGGATGTCGTAGTCGGCGAAGTGCAGCTGGAACGAGGAGACGCCGGGCAGGGTGCCCTGGGGCGCCCGGATCTCGGCGGGGAAGTTCGGCAGGGTCGCGAGGTCGTTGCCGAACGCGGCGGCCTCGGAGGTGAACCGGTCGCCGGTCAACTGCATCCCGTCGCCCGAGTCGCCCGCGAAGCGGATCACCACTCGGTCCAGCCTGCGGACCTCGGGACCACCGGTCGAGGCGCCGCTGTCCAGGTCGCTAGTCATCTCCTGAGCCGATCCCTCTCTCGCGGAAGCAGGGGCGGGAGGGGCACCCGCCCCGACACCCGAGGGTAGTCCTGCGCGGTGTGGGGAATTTCTCGTGCTTTCGGAGGGTGGGAAAGACCGAAGTCCTGTGGCGCACGGGACTGGTGTGGTACGGCCTTCGATCGTTCACCCCCCGCACGGTTGCGGTCCGTGCGCGGATTTCGGGGACAACGCTACTACCCGTGATCAAAGGGGTGCGAAGGTGCGCCCCGTCACGTCCGCCCGCCCCGGCCCGCCTTCGCCTCGGCGAGCCTGGCCGCGAACTCGGGGGAGGCCGTGGAGGCGGCCTGCGGGCCCAGCTCCGCCTCCACCGCGGGCGCGTGGGCGGGCAGCGCGGAGGTGGCGCGGATCGTGGCCTTGGTCACCCGAACCAGCTCGCGCGGGGCCTCGGCGGTGGCCTTCAGCAGGTCGACGGCCGAGGCGACCAGCTCGTCGTGCCCGCCGTCGACCCGGTCCCAGGCCAGGCCGCGCCGCACCGCCGCGTCCGCGTCGAGCACCTGGCCCAGCAGCACCATCGCGGCCACGGCCTGCGGGCCCGCGACCCGCTCCAGCAGCCAGGTCATGCCGCCGCCGGGGTGGATGCCCAGGCGCAGGAAGCGGGCGTCGAAGCGGGCCCTCGGGCCGACCAGCCGCACGTCGCAGGCCAGCGCCAGGTTCAGCCCCGCCCCGACGGCCGCGCCGCCCACGGCCGCCACGGTCGGCAGCGAGCAGTTCGCGACGGCCAGGAACCCGGCGTAGATGCGCCGCAACCCCTCCTCGCGGGCCTCGCCGAGCGCGGTCAGGTCCGCGCCCGCGCAGAACGCCGGGGGAGCGCCGGTGACCACGAGGGCGTTGACGTCCGGGTCGGCCTCGCACGCGGCGACGGCGTCGGCCAGCTCGCGGGACAGGGCCTCGGTGAGCGCGTTGCGGCGGTCCGGGTCGTGCACGGTCAGGACGGCGACGTGGTCGGAGCGGTCCAGCAGCACCTCGGGCATGGGGCGACTCTACGGAGCGCGGTGGTCGCCCGAACCCCCGTCGGTGCGGCTAGGGGGTGGTCAGGGGGTGTGCCGCCGCCGGTGAGGGGGGCGCGGAGAGGCTTCGGCGGGGTTGCGCGGCGCGGGCGGCTGTGCGTCGCGGGCCCGCGCGTCGCGGCTCAGGGCGCCTGCGGTCGGTCGAGCAGGCGGGACAGCACGACGGTCGACACCGTCCGGTCGATGATCTCCACCGCGCGCAGCCGCTCCAGCGCGGTCTCCAGGTGGTGGATGCTCGCCGCCCGCAGGTGCACCACGGCGTCGGCCGCGCCGGACACGGTGTAGGCCGCCATCACCTCGGGCATCGGCTCCAGGCGGGCCTTGATGTCGTGCGGCGTCACGTTGCCCCGGCAGTGCACCTCGACCAGCGCCTCGGTGCCCCAGCCCAGCTGGGCCGGGTCGACGACGGCGGTGAAGCCGCGCAGCACGCCCGTGTCCAGGAGCTTGTCCACCCGGCGCTTCACCGCCGGGGCCGAGAGCCCCACGTCCTTGCCGATGTCCGCGAAGCTGGAGCGGGCGTTGGCCACGAGGCACGAAATGATCCGCTGGTCGATCGAGTCCACACGCAACATTCTGCATGACGAAGCGCAATGCAGCGGCATTGTTCGACGCTCAGGGGCTCACTTACATTTCGATCCATGACTTCGGTTTCCCTGGTCGCGCCCGGCGACGCGCCGCTCACCCTCCCCGTCGCCGCCGCCCCCGCCCCCGCGCGGGTGCCGACCGCGCGGCGCTACCTCATGTGCGAGCCGAGGCACTTCGCCGTCGAGTACCGGATCAACCCGTGGATGGACCCGGAGCAGCCGGTCGACGTGGCGCTGGCCGTGCGGCAGTGGCGCGAGCTCAAGGGCGTCTACGAGGCGCTGGGGCACCGGGTCGACGTGGTCGAGCCCGCGCCGGGCCTGCCGGACATGGTGTTCGCCGCGAACTCGGGCACCGTCGTCGGCGGCCGGGTGCTCGGCTCGCGCTTCCGCGCCCCGCAGCGGGCCCCGGAGGCCGAGCACTTCCGCCGCTGGTTCGAGGCCAACGGCTACCCCGGCGTGGTCATGCCGGAGCGGATCAACGAGGCCGAGGGCGACTTCGCCTGGACCGGCCGCTACCTGCTGGCCGGGACCGGCTTCCGCACCGACCCGGCGGCGCACGCCGAGGCGCAGGAGGCGCTGGGCGTGCCGGTGGTGTCGCTGCGCCTGGTCGACCCCCGGTACTACCACCTGGACACGGCGCTGTTCGTGCTGGCGGAGGACCTGGTGGCGTACTACCCGGAGGCGTTCTCGCCGGGCTCGCGCGAGGTGCTCGCTGGCCTGTTCCCGGACGCGGTGCTGGCGGACGAGCGGGACGCCGCGTGCCTCGGCCTGAACGCGGTCTCGGACGGCCGCAACGTCGTGCTGCCCCTGGAGGCCCGCGGCCTGGCGGCGGAGGTGGAGCGCCGGGGCTTCACGGCGGTGCCGGTGGACATCTCGGAGCTGCGCAAGTCCGGCGGCGGCCCCAAGTGCTGCACCCTGGAGATCCGGGACTGACGCCGCGCCCCGGTCACCCGCCCCCGTCCCGGCGCCCGCGCGCCGGGGCGGGCCGACCACCCGACCGGCCCGCCACCCCCCCCGCGCACAGCCTTCGGAACCAGCGCTGACCACGGTCCGTCACCGCTGTGGATGATTCTGTGGACAACATGTGAAACACATCCATTTCCGCTGGTCAGCGGCTGTGGAGTTCTTCACGTCCCTGTGGACAACCCCAACATGAAGTGGTCCAACCGGCACCCGGCCGCAACATGTTGTGCCGCTACTGTTCGCCACCGCCACCCGACCCCGTCACCCGGTCCGGGGTGAGCGCCGCGCGCCCCCCACCGCCACCCCGTCGTCCCCGACGACCCCCGATCGGGCGAAATCCGGCGGCCACCCCCACCGACCCGCGCATGATGTCCCCGAGGCCCTGCTCCGCGCCCCTGCCGCCCGGTGGGACGCGCCCGGCGGAGCGGCCCGCGCGGTCGTCCGCCGCGGGTCCCGCACGCCTCTCGCCAGCGCATTTGCCGACTTCACCCGTTCGCATGACCTCGCTGGCGTGCGACGCCCCCCTGGTGCTCCGATCGTCAGCACTGCCGTCGCACAGGTAGGGAGCGTGCCGTGAACGAAGTCGACGCCCAGCGCCCGGCCCCCAGCCCGCACCAGGGCGAAACGGCGCGGCGGAAAGCGCCCGCGCCGCTCACCGGGACCGAGTGGTTGGTCAAGCGGGCCCGGCAGGGGTCCGGGCACGAGGACAAGCGCGCCGGTTAGGCGGGCCGCTCGCGCTGGAACGCCGCCCACAGCAGGTTGAGCGGGTGGTCGGCCGGGAACTTCGCCCGCTCGTCCTTGCGGGCGAAGACCCCGACCAGCCGCTCCAGCTCGGGCTTCCGGTCGTTGCGCAGCTCCACCACGCGCAGCCCGGACCCCTCGCGCAGCTCGTTGTTCGCCGCGACCACCCCCAGGCCCGAGGTGACGATCATGCAGCCCTTCACCAGGCCCGAGCGCAGCAGCGACATCCCGTACTGGATCTCGTCGATCTCCGCCGCGATGTCCAGCTCGCTGCGGTAGTCCGGCCCGAACCAGCCGCGCAGGAACTCCGCGATCAGCCCGTCCGACGGCACCACCAGCGGCAGCCTCGGCAGCTCTCCGGTGCCCGCGCTCGCGCCCAGCCGGTCCTCCGGCAGGTTCGTCAGCAGCGCCAGCCCGCCCCGCCGCCAGTCGATCACGTCGAAGTCGCCGAACGCCTCCGCGACGGTCCGTTCGGCGGGCGTCACGACGCTGCCGCAGACGATGTCGACCTCCTTGCTCTCCAGCTTGGTCCAGATGTCCTTGGTGCGGATGTGCACGACCTTCAGCTCCACGTCGCGCACCCGGAACTCCTCGGCGACGTGGTCCCAGGCCTTCGCCAGCGAGTCGAGCATGAACCGCGTGGTGCCCACGGTCAGCGTCGTGCCGAGCTTGCGCCTGCACTCGTGAATCGAATCCAGCCACTCGGTCAAAGTGGTCCGAGCCAATTCCACCAGCGCCTCGCCGGTCGGCGTGATCAGCACGTCCTTGCCGCGCCCCTGCTTCACCACCAGGGGTTCGCCGCACAACTGCTTGAAGTTCCGGTTCAGCGTGTCGATCTGCTTCTGGACGCTGGACTGCTCCCGCCCCAGCGCCCGCGCCGCGCGCAGCGCGGACCTCGTCTCGTACACCGCGATCAGCGTCCTGAGCTGGTCGAACGTGGTGTCCAGCAGTGCCGGGGGCGTGTTCAGCAGTCGACTGAGCCGGTTGCCCGCTGGCAGGAGCAACTGCGTCGAGGTGGACATCCGCTGCCTCTCGTGTCCGCGCCGCGCGCGAAGTGTTCTACCGATTAGTTGAACTGAACTTGACCGCACTTCGCGGGGAAGTAATCTGAAGAACTTGATCAATTTACCTGGACGCCGAGGTGTCACCCGTAAGAGAATTCTCCCGCGCCCGGCGGGGGACAGCCGGACGCGAGCAGGGGGTTTGGGGGGTTGGGGGCCCGCCGGGTGGCAGCTCGGTGGGCCCCCACGTACTAACCTCATCCGCCGTGACGGTTTCCACCCTCGACTGGGGCACCACGTACCGCGTCACCGTGCTCGACCTCGGGCTCGCCTGCTGCGGCGTCGAGGTGATGGCCGCCCTGGAGGGCGGGCACGACCTGGACGCGCTCGGCGTGGACCCGGTCCGCTCTGCGGGGGAGGCCCACGTGCTGGTCGTCTCGGGCACGGTCACCGACGTCATGTTGCCCGCTGTGCTCGCCGCGTACCAGGAGATGCCGGAACCGCGTTACGTGCTGTCCGTCGGCGCGTGCAGCAACACCGGTGGCCCGTACTGGGACTCCTACAGCGTCACCAAGGGCATCGACCAGGCGCTGCCGGTCCACGTCGCCGTCCCCGGCTGCCCGCCCCGCCCCGAGGCGCTCCTCGAAGGCCTCGCCGCGCTGCACCGGATGGTCTCCTGATGCCCCCGGCCACCGCCGCGCTCGCCGAGCGGGTGCCCGGCGCCGAGGTCAGGACCGCCTTCGGGCAGACCACCGCGCACGTCGCGCTCGCCGACTGGACCACCGCCGCCGCGCACGCCCGCGACGAGCTGGGCTGCGCCTTCTTCGACTGGCTCGGCGTCGAGGACGCGGGCCGCCCCGGCGCTTCCGGCGGCGCGCACGCGGTGCTGCTGCACGTCGCGAACCCGGACACCCGCGAGGGCCTGGCGCTGCGCGCCGAGATCGGCGCGGACGAGGCGCTGCCCAGCGTCGCCGGGCTGTGGGCGGGCGCCGCCTGGCACGAGCGGGAGGCCGCCGAGATGTTCGGCATCCCGATCCTCGGGCGGTCCGACCCCGAGCGGCTGCTGCTGCCCGACTCGTTCGCCGGGCACCCGCTGCGCAAGGACTTCGTGCTCGTCTCCCGCGTGGTGCGCCCCTGGCCGGGCCGCCTCGAACCCGGCGAGGACGGCTCCTCGTCCCCCAGCCGCAGGCGCGCCGCGCCACCCGGCGTGCCCGACCCGTCGTGGGGCCCGCGCCCCGAGCCGAGCGAGGGTGAGGCCGACCGTGGCTGACCTGCCACCGCGCACCAGGGGCGTCATCGCGCTGCTGGAGGCCAACTGCACCGTGTGCATGATCTGCGCCCGCGAGTGCCCCGACTGGTGCATCCACATCGACTCGCACACCGAGGTCGAGCAGCAGCCCGGATCGGCGCGCCCGCGCGCCCGCAACGTGCTGGACCGGTTCGCCATCGACTACGGCCAGTGCCTCTACTGCGGCATCTGCGTCGAGGCGTGCCCGTTCGACGCGCTGCACTGGGCGCCCGACTTCTCCTACCCCGGCACCGGGACCCCCGACGGCTCCGGCGCGGTCGCCGAGCTGGTCCACGAGCGGGACGTGCTGGCCACCTGGGTCGATCGAGTGCCGCCACCGCCGCCGCTCGACCCGGCCGCCGAACCCGCCCCCGAGACCGCCACCGGAAGGCCCGGACGACCGGGCGCGCGACCGGGCGCGCGACCCGGCGCCGGGCAGGGCGCGCGACCTGGGCGCGACCGGGCGCAGGAACCGCCGCAGGGCCGGGGGCGTTGAGAGGGAGGACCTGAGGCACCCGGAGGCGAGCACCGTGCACAAGCACATCAACGGGGTCAGAACGGCGGTCCTGCTCGGTGCGATGAGCGCCCTGATCGTCCTGATCAGCTCGTTCTTCGGTGAGACGGCGCTGCTCGTCGGCCTGGTGATCGCCGTCGGCGTCAACGCCCACGCCTACTTCAACTGCGACAAGCTCGCCCTGCGGGCCATGCGCGCCCGCCCGGTGTCCGAGGTCGAGCAGCCCGCGCTGCACCGCGCCGTCCGCGAGCTGGCCAAGGCGGCCCGCCAGCCGGTGCCCAGGCTCTACGTCAGCCCCACGGCCGCCCCGAACGCCTTCGCCACCGGCCGGAACCCGCGCAACGCCGCCGTGTGCTGCACCACCGGCATCCTGGAGCTGCTCGACGAGCGGGAGCTGCGGGCCGTGCTGGGGCACGAGCTGTCGCACGTGCGCAACCGCGACATCCTCGTGTCGTGCGTGGCGGGGGCGCTGGCGGGCGTGGTGAGCGCGCTGGCGAACCTGGCGCTCATCGCGGGCCTGTTCGGCGACGGCGACGGCGCCGACGACGAGCGGCCGAACCCGATCGCGCTGCTGGCGATCGCGGTGCTGGGCCCGGTCGCGGCGGGGATCGTGCGGATGGCGGTGAGCCGGTCCCGCGAGTACCAGGCGGACGCGTCGGCGGCCGAGCTGACCGGGGACCCGCTGGCGCTGGCGTCGGCGCTGCGCAAGCTGGAGGCGGGGGCGCTGGCCGCGCCGCTGGCGCCCGAGCCCGCCCTGGTGGCGCAGTCCCACCTGATGATCGCCAGCCCGTTCCGGCCGGGGGAGCACCTGGCGCGGCTGTTCGCCACGCACCCGCCGATCGCGGACCGCGTGCGCAGGCTGGAGGAGCTGGCGCGCGAGCGCTAGCCCCGTCCCGCCTCCGAGCGCCCGGCCGCTACTTGCCCAGCCCCTCGGAGGCCACGTTCATCACGTACTGCCCGTACCCGGACTTGGCGAGCTTCTCGCCCTGCGCGTAGCACTGCTCCGCGCTGATGAAGCCCATCCGGTAGGCGATCTCCTCCAGGCAGGCGATCCGCACGCCCTGGCGGTGCTCCAGCACCTGCACGAACTGCCCGGCCTCCAGCAGCGAGTCGTGCGTTCCGGTGTCCAGCCAGGCGAAGCCGCGCCCGAGGTCCACCAGGTGCGCCCGGCCCTCGCGCAGGTAGGCCAGGTTCACGTCGGTGATCTCCAGCTCGCCGCGCGGCGACGGCTTGAGCGAGCGGGCGATGTCGACCACGCCGTTGTCGTAGAGGTACAGGCCGGTGATGGCCTTGTTCGACTTCGGCGCCGAGGGCTTCTCCTCGATGCTGAGCAGCCTGCCGGAGCTGTCGACCTCACCGACGCCGTACCGCTCGGGGTCCTTGACGGGGTAGCCGAACAGCACGCACCCGTCGATGCCCGAGGCGTTGCCCTGGAGGACCTTGGAGAAGCCCTGCCCGTAGAAGATGTTGTCGCCCAGCACGAGCGAGACGTCGTCCTCGCCGATGAAGTCGGCCCCGATCACGAACGCCTCGGCGAGACCGTTCGGGTGGGCCTGCTCGGCGTACTCCAGCCGCAGGCCGAACTGCGAGCCGTCGCCCAGCAGGCGGCGGAACAGCGGCAGGTCGGCGGGGGTCGAGATCAGCAGCACCTCGCGGATGCCCGCGAGCATCAGCACCGACAGCGGGTAGTACACCATCGGCTTGTCGTAGACGGGCAGCAGCTGCTTCGACACCGCCTGCGTGATCGGGTGCAGCCGGGTGCCGCTGCCACCGGCGAGGACGACGCCCTTCACCGGTAGTTGGTGAACTGGAGGGCGATCCCGAAGTCCGCGCCCTTGAGCAGCGCGATCACCTCCTGCAGGTGGTCCTTCTTCTTGCCGGACACCCGCAGCTGGTCGCCCTGGATCTGCGCCTGCACGCCCTTGGGAGCCTCGTCCCGGATGCGCTTGGCGATCTCCTTGGCCTTCTCGGAGGTGATGCCCTGCACGAGCGTGCCCGTGACCTTGAACACCTTGCCGGACACGGCGGGGTCGCCGATCTCGAAGGCCTTCATGGAGATGCCGCGCTTGATGAGCTTCTCCTGGAACACCTCGATCGCGGCCCGGCAGCGCTCCTCGGTCTCGGACTGGAAGGCGATCGCCTCCTCGCCCGCCCACGACACCTCGGTGCCGGTCCCGCGGACGTCGAACCGGTTGCGCAACTCGTTGGCCGCCTGGTTGCGCGCGGTGGCGACCGCCTGGCGGGCGAGCTGGCTCACCACGTCGAACGACGGGTCTGCCACGTGCCCGGTACCTCCGCGTCGGTGTGTCCTGGAACCGTGGCGAGCCTACCGGGGTATCCCGGTTGCAAGGGGGTGAACGGGGGTGTGTATTGTTCTCCTCGCACCGCCGGTACGGGGTGCGGGGCGGGTTGCCCGAGCGGCCAATGGGAGCGGACTGTAAATCCGTCGCGAAAGCTACAGAGGTTCGAATCCTCTACCCGCCACAACACGATGAAGACCCCCGTGACCAGCTAGAACAGGTCACGGGGGTCTTCTCTTTCCACGGGGTGCTGCCGCTCGTCCGCGGTTATCCGGGCTCGGGGGTGGAGCGTCGGAGTCGAAGCGCTCCTCGGCGGGGCGCGGGCACCGGTGCGGCTCTGCTCGGGGCGTGTTCCCCTCGAAGGTGTGGCCGACCAGGCGCGTGTGACTCACGTCATGCGCGACGCCTGCGCCCGGTCGGCCACCGGTCGAGGAGCGCCACTGCTGTGACTGCGACAAATCCCCCTCTTCCGAGTGGAAAGCTCCGCTGTTCCGCGAATGCTCCATGGTCGGTTTGGCGCTGTGGATGTTCCGAAACAGTCACTCGATCGCCGTTCCACCGGACTATTGCCGGCCGTCGGCGTCACGTCTCCGCCGACGGCTCAGCGGTAGGTTCCCGACCTCGGGTGGTCCGGGGCGCAGCACGAAGGCGATGAATGGGACATCTCAGTGCTGCGCGCCGCGTTGAGGCGTCAATTCCCGCCTCTTGTCCACGTCGGCGGGCAGCGCAGGTCGGAGATCGGGGCCCCGTGCTCGCGCGCCGGGCTCAACGGGCGGAGCGGACCTGCGCCCTCGGCGACAAGGCGGGCGGGCGCGCAAGTGCTTCCTCTCACTTGCGTGCCCGCCCTGTATGAAGCATAACTCATCTCGAACACATGTTCGAGCCCTGCGCGATCGCCGCTCGGCCCGCCTCGGTCAGCTCCGCGACCGCGCGCTCGTCCAGGCGCACCGCCGCGAGCGCCCTGACCAGGCCGAGGTGCACCAAGTCGTGGATCGCAGCCCGGTCCGAGCACGGCAACCCGTCCACGTACAGGTCCGGCTCGCCGCCGCCGGACAGCTCCGCCCGGCCCGCCGCGACCGCGCGCAGCATCGCCCGCACCCGGCCGGACAGCTCGATCGTCGTCTCGATCATGACGCCCCCCTCGCTCCGCGCTGACCCCCGCACCAAGGAGAGCGCCGCGGGTCCTGGCGCGTACCGGATCCGGGGCGTTTCACCCGGCCGGTCGAGGTCGGTACCGGTCAAGACGTCGCCCGACCGGGGGATCGCGTCACTGCCCGCCGAACAGGGTGATCGGCTGGTCTGATCGGCCCAGCCGAAGTCCCGACGACCGGTCGGCGACGGGAACGGCACGTCGTCGTCCGTAACGGCGTTACGGGTCTCACGGGGCGGGATGCTGTCCGGCATGACCGGAACCTGGATCGTCATCGCCGGGGTCGTGGTCGGCGTCGTCATCGGGCTGGCGCTGCGGCCCCCCGGCGCGCGGCGCGAGCCCGCGACCCGGCAGCCGCCGCCGCGCGAGCGGCTCGTCGCGCTGCTCGCCGCCGCCGACGAGCTGGAGCGCGGGCTCGACGCCGTGCTCGACTTCGGACCGCTCTCCGCCGGTGAGCTGGCCGCCGTCGACCTGCCAGCCAAGCTGGAGCACCTCGTCGCCCCGCGCGTCCTGACCTGCCCGACCGTCGCCGAGCTGCGCGCCTGCACCGAGCAGATCGCCCTGCACCCCTTCCCGGAGCAGCGCGAGCTCCTCGCCGCCGTGCGCGCCGACCAGCGCCCCGCCGCGATGTCCGCGACCTGGTTGGTGATGCGCGAGGCCGCGGGCAGCGCCGCCGCGCAGCACCACGCCGCCGTCGAGGCCCGCCGCTGCCTGGCCACCATCCGCGACCAGCTCACCCCCGAACTGCCCGGCCCGACCCCCGCGCTCGTCTGACCCGAGAACCCGGAAACCCGAACACCGGCCAGAACCCCGAACACCGGCCACGACCAAAGCCAGGCACGTCCAGCCCGACCCCGAACCACCCCCCCCCCCCCCCCCCCCCCGGCCCCCCCCCCCCGCCCCCCCCCCCCCCCCCCCCCCCCCCCCCCCCCCCCCCCCCCCCCCCCCCCCCCCCCCCCCCCCCCCCCCCCCCCCCCCCCCCCCCCCCCCCCCCCCCCCCCCCCCCCCCCCCCCCCCCCCCCCCCC
>NZ_JBQGCX010001235.1:0-2989 GCF_052038725.1 Actinosynnema sp. | reverse complement strand
GACACCACCACGCCGCCGCCGTGCACGCCCGACCAGGCCGCCGCCAGCAGGCTCGGCGAGCCGCCCACCAGGGCCACCTGCACCGGCCCCATCGCCAGCGCCTCCGCGACGCTCAGCCAGTGCCCGGCGAACCTCGGCTCCCGCGCCGCCAGCAGCCCCGCGCGCGCCACCGCCCGCTCGGCAGCCTCCCGGTACTCCCCCGCCCTCGGCGCGCCCAGCGCCGACGCGGTCAGCAGCGCCCCCGCCAGCGACGACGCCCCGGACGGGCTCGCGTTGTCGGCCGGGTCGGCCGGGCGGTGGACCAGGGTCTCCGCGTCGTCGGCCGTGTCGTACCAGACGCCCGGCTCGTCGCCCGCGAAGCGCGCCAGCGCCACGTCCAGCACGTCGCACGCCGCCGTCAGCCACCGCGCGGTCCCGGTCACCTGGTGCAGCGCGAGCAGCCCGTCAGCGAGGCAGCCGTGGTCCTCCAGCACGCCCGCCGCGCCACCGGCCCGCCCGTCGCGGGAGGTGCGCAGCAGCCTGCCGTCGACCACGTGCAGGTCCAGCAGCAGCCCCGCGGCGCGCTCCGCCGCCTCCACCCACGCCCGCACGCCCAGCACGGCCCCCGCCTCGGCCAGCGCCGCGATCGCCAGACCGTTCCACGAGGTCACCACCTTGTCGTCCCGGCCGGGCTGCTCGCGCTCGGCGCGCGCCGCCAGCAGCGCCGCCTTCAGCGCCGGGTCGGACTCGCCCAGCAGCCGCAGCGTGGACGTGCCGTGCTCGAACGTGCCCTCCTCGGTCACCCCGTACAGCGCCGCGGCCCGCGCCCCGTCCTCCTCGCCGAGCACCTCGACCAGCTGCTCGGGCGTCCACGCGTACGTCGCGCCCTCCACGCCGCCGGTGTCCGCGTCGAGCGACGCGGCGAACCCGCCCTCCGGGGTGAGCAGGTCGCGCAGCAGGAACCCCGCGGTGTCCTCCACGACCTCGCGGTAGCGCGGCTCGTCCGGCACGAGCCTGGCCAGGTGGGTGTACGCGCGCAGCAGCAGCGCGTTGTCGTAGAGCATCTTCTCGAAGTGCGGCACCACCCAGGACGCGTCGACGCTGTACCGCGCGAACCCGCCGCCGAGCTGGTCGTAGATCCCGCCGGACGCCATCGCGTCGCAGGTCAGCCGGGCCATGGACAGCGCCTGCACGGACCCGGTGCGCTCGTGGTCGCGCAGCAGGAACTCCAGCGCCATCGACGGCGGGAACTTCGGCGCGCCGCCGAACCCGCCGTTGCCCCGGTCCAGGTGCCCGAGCAGCGACACGACCGCCCCGTCGAGCACGTCCGCGTCCACCGCCGCCTCGGGCAGCGGGGTGTGGGCGAGCTGGGCGACGATGCCCGCCGCCGACGCCCGCACCTCGTCGCCCTGCTCGCGCCAGGCGTGCTCGATGGCCGCCAGGACCTGCCGGAACGACGGCATCCCCGGACGCGGGGTCGGCGGGTAGTAGGTGCCCGCGTAGAACGGCTCGCCGTCCGGGGTGAGGAAGCAGGTCATGGGCCAGCCGCCGTGGCCGCTGAGCGCCTGGGTGACGGACATGTAGACCGCGTCCACGTCGGGCCGCTCCTCGCGGTCGACCTTGACGCTGACGAAGTGCGCGTTCAGGTACTCGGCGGTCTCCGCGTCCTCGAACGACTCGTGCGCCATGACGTGGCACCAGTGGCAGGCGGCGTACCCGACCGACAGCAGCACCGGCACGTCCCGCTCGCGCGCCTCGGCGAACGCCTCCGGGCTCCACTCCCACCAGTGCACCGGGTTGTCGGCGTGCTGGAGCAGGTACGGGCTGGTCGCGGACGCGAGCCGGTTCGTCATGCGACCAACCCTAGCGCCGGAGCGCGAAGAAGGTCCGGCGCCCGCTCGCCCGGTTTGCCGCCACCGCCCTGGGCAATCCGCGCAATTCAATTGAAGGGGGGTTCGCAAGGGCCATTCCGAGCATTTCTCCCAGCCACCCTGACCTGCGGAAACATTCACCGCACCGCAATCTGCGCGACCTTGACCGAGGAGTTGATCTACCGCTAGGGTGGGGCATTCCCAATAGACCACGCCCAGGGCCTGCGCCCGGCCCGCGAATTGCCTCGGAGTGGACCCGGAATAGCGCCGGGAAGAAGAAGGTGCCGCCCCCCGCTGGGAGCGGCACCTTCGGTGTCCCTCGACCGCGGCGGTGTGGCCGCTCGGATGAGGAGAGCCAGGGACCGGTCAGCGGTTTCCACCACCAACGTACCCCGCCCGAAGGAGCAGCGGCAATTTCCCGAGACCCCCTCATCGACCTGTTCAGCGGCCCGAGGACGGCCCCCTACCTCGCCCGCTGCGGCGGGGACGTCGGGCTCGCGACCCGGCTGTACCGGTGGAACGGGCAGGTGGCGTCGGCGTTCCAGGAGACCGGCGGCCACCTGGAGGTGGCGCTGCGCAACGGCGTGGCGCGGGAGCTGGAGCGGCGGCACCGGCGGCTCGGGCGGCCGGGGGCGTGGTGGGACGACCCGGCGCGCGAGCTGAACGCCGCCGCGCACCAGGCGATCGGGAAGGCGCGGACCGACCTGCGCAAGTGGGGCAAGCCGGTGACCGGGGACTACCTGGTGACCGCGCTCGGGTTCGGGTTCTGGCGCTACCTGCTGACCACCCGGTACACGAGCACGCTGTGGCCGAGCGCGCGCCGGGCGTTCCCGCACCTGCCGGGCAAGGACCGCAAGCTGGTCGAGCGCCAGGTCGGGAACCTGCACCGGCTGCGCAACCGCACCTCGCACGGCGAGCCGGTGTGGCGCCTGCCGCTGCACGCGCTGCGCGAGGACCTGTACGACGTGATGGGCTACCTGAGCCGGGAGCTGGTGGAGTTCGCCCAGGACGGCTGCCTTATCGACGGGGTGATGGAAGACTGCCGCGTCGTGCGGTGAACAGGAGCTCGACGAGAACACAAGGCCGCTGGGGAACCCCGATCCGGACGACTTGCTCCCGTAACGCCGATGGCGGCGGCC
>NZ_JBQGCX010001234.1:0-1771 GCF_052038725.1 Actinosynnema sp. | reverse complement strand
CACCCCGGTCCGACCGCCCCGCCTCGGGTGCACGTGGTCCCGAGCCCCCTCGGGGAGCTCGAAGCCCCCGCCGCTGTCGCGCACCGCCGCCCCCTGAAGCCGTCCGTCCCGAGTGGAGCGACCGTACGCCAGGGGTCCGACAGCTCAGCGGGTCACGCCGACCAGGTCGCCCAGCACCTCGGACATCACCACCGGGTCGACCGTCCCGAACCGGTGCTCTTCCGCCCGCCACGACCCCGGCCCGTGGTCGGTGATCCACACCTCGGTGGTCTTCTGGTCGAGCTCGGAGTAGTCGTAGCCGCGCGGCACACCGGGGTCCAGGCCGACCACGACCGCGCGCCCGTCCGGCAGCGGTCGCTGCACCCAGTCGATCACGTAGCCGTCCGACTGCTCCTGCTCCCAGCCCTTGTTCAGCAGCCCGAACACCTTCCCGCACGGCACCACGACCCCCTGGAACCTGGTCAGCCGGAACGCCTCCGCCTCCTCGGCGGTGAGCCGGTGCACCGGCCTGCCCAGCTGCGGGAACGGTTGCAGCACCTCGTAGTCGGCCAGCAGCTCCGCCCACGCCTCCAGGTCGTCACCGAGCCGCATCGGGTGGGCCAGCGCGACCCGCTCGCCCGCGCCCAGCTCCACCGGCTCCTCGTGCAGGTCGCTGAGCGTGCGGTCCTCGGCCAGCCGGAACGCCAGCCCCGACTCGGTGATCCACACCAGCCTGCGCGCCAGGTGCCACACCAGCGGGTGGCGCGCGAACAGCGCCGTGAACTCCTCCGCGCCCCACGACCGGCCCGCCAGCATCGCCTTCTCCAACCGGGCGATCTGCGCGGTCGCCGCGGTGCGCACGTCCTTCTTCAGCGCCGCGAACCGCCGGTGCGCCTCGGGCGCCAGCTCCGCGTCGTCGCGCGCGCCCGGCTTGGGCAGGGCCTTGAGCCGCTTGCCGTCCGGCCCGGTGACGTACGGCTTGAGCTGCTCGTCGAACCCGACCACGAACCGCCTCGGCCCGTAGTCCAGCTCCAGCGTGCCGTCCGGGGCCAGGTCGAACGTCGGCACCAGCCGGTCGGACAGCTCGTCGGAGGTCAGCCCCAGCGAGGTCGCGACCTCGGCCAGCTTCTCCTGCGCCCTGGTCCGCACCCCCTTGTGCTTGACCCGCCGCGCCACGTCGTCCAGGTGCACCAGCGCCACGTCCGTGCCCAGCCGCGCCAGCACGTCCAGCCCGAGCACCGCCCTGGCGTGCCCGCCCTCGGCGGGCCACGACCGCAGCTGCGGGCTCAGCGCGCGCACCACCTCGTCGTCGCCGACCAGGCCGAGGCAGGTCAGCGCCCACCCGTCCTTGGACGGCGTCCCGGCGAGCCGCCACTGGTCGAACACCGCCCAGGCGAACCGGGCCAGCGACGCGGGCTCGCACGCGCGCCGCACCTGCTCCAGCCCCGCGTACGGCTCGTCCGACGTGGACATCGCCAGCACCACCAGCAGGTTCCGCGCCGCCTCCTCCGGCAGCGCCGCCCGCCCGCCGCGCAGCAGCACCTGCGGCAGCAGGTCCGGGTCGAGCCAGGACGGCACGGCCGGGACCTTCACCGGCAGCACGTCCAGCGGGTCCAGCGCCAGCGACGCGGCCACGATCCCGGCCACCTGCTCGCCGTGCTCGCGCGCGGCGGTCAGTGCGTGCTCCGGGATCTGCCGCAGCGCGTGCTCCGCCGCCCGACGGGCGGCCCCGGCCGGACCGACCGCGTCCGGCACCAGGAACCGGGCCGCGCCCAGGCCGTGCCGCTCCAGC
>NZ_JBQGCX010001233.1:0-3054 GCF_052038725.1 Actinosynnema sp. | reverse complement strand
GAGGCGCTGCGGCTGGACCCGAACCCCGGTTTCGGCATGGTGCGCTACCTCGACGCCGAGCTGGCCGTGGCCGGGACCGTGCTGCCCGCGGGCACGACGGTGGTGTGCAGCATGGCCTCGGCGAACCGCGACGACGAGGCGTTCGAGCGCGCCGGGGAGATGGACCTGGGCCGAACCCCCACCCCGCACCTGTCCTTCGGCGCCGGGGCGCACTCCTGCCTCGGGCAGGCGCTCGCCCGCACCGAGCTGCAGGCCGCGCTGACCGCGCTGCTGCGCCGTCTGCCAGGTCTGCGGCTGGCCGTTCCGGTGAGCGGGCTGCGCCGGGTGGAGGGCCTGCTCGTCGGAGGTCTGCGGGAGCTGCCCGTGGCGTGGTGAGTAGGGTCTCGCCATGCGCGTGCTCTTCGCCGCCCTGGCGTCTCCCGGTCACACCTTCCCGATGATCCCCCTGGCCGTCGCAATCCGAGAGGCCGGTCACGAAGTCCACTTCGCGGCGGGGGAGGGCGTGCACGCGGCGCTGGCGGCGCAGGACCTGCGACCGTTCCGGCCCGCCGACGCCTTCTACGAGCTGTACCCGGAGGACCTGGAACCGGAGCTCGCCCGCCTGGAGCCCGACCTGGTCGTGCACGGCTGGGGGGTGCCCGGCGCGGCGGTCGCCGCCGAGCGCGCGGGCATCCCCGCGCTGTGGCACGGGTTCGGCCGCATGTTCGACGAGGGCATCGGGTTCGACCGGCCGTTCGGCACCGGGAGGCCGCACCTGGACGTCTGCCCGCCGTCCTTGCAGGACAAGGAGTTCATGGCGAGCGAACGGCGCGTGGAACTGCGCCCGGTGGCGCTGCCGGAACCGGGCGCGGTTCCCGAGCGGGACGCGTCGAAGCCGCTGGTGTACCTCACCCTCGGCACCGCGTTCGCCACCGCCGGCCTGCTCAGCACCGCCGTGCGGGCGCTCGCCGGGGTGGGCGCGCAGGTCGTGGTGTCGACCGGGCGGGTGCACCCGCAGGAGCTCGGCCCGCTGCCCGAGGGCGTCACGGCGCACGAGTGGGTGTCCCAGGGCGCGCTGCTGCCGCACGCCTCGGTCGTCGTGCACCACGGGGGCAGCGGCACCACGCTGGCCTCGCTGGCCACGGGCGTGCCGCAGCTGTTCCTGCCGCAGGGGGCGGACCAGTTCAGCAACGCCGACGCGGTCAGCGCCGCGGGCGCGGGCGTAGCGCTGCGCGGCGAGCAGGTGACGGCCGAGGCGATCACCGCGAGCGTGCGCAAGCTGCTGTCGCCCAAGGACGGGGCCGGACACCGGGAAGCCGCGCGGGCGATCGCCGAGGAGATCGCGGGGATGCCCGCGCCGAGTGAGGTCGCGCGACAGCTGCCGGAGCTGGCCGCGAGCTGACCTCCGGTCGCCTTCGAGCCTACCGGCGCCGACCTCGGGAATCCCGCACCGCCGGTGGTGCTCGTGAAGTTCGCCCCATCGGGGAAGGTGCGGGTTCGCCCCGCCGGCACGGCGACCCCGCACACTGTGATCAGGCCCGTTTTGTGGTGCGGTGGTGCGGTCGTCAGGTCCGGTCCGGTGGTGCGGCCGGTGTGGCGTGGTGCTGTGGTGCGACGTGGTGTGGTGGTACGGACGGTTTCGCGGTTGCCCCTGGTCCCGGCTCTGGCCCCATGAGGGCCCGTGAGGTCTGTCGAGGCTGATCGGCGCTTGGGGTTCTCAGGGTGCTTCGGGAGCCCGTGGTGCGCGGTTGTGGCGCGCTGACTGTGAAGTGCCAGTGACCGCGTGTGATCGTGAAGTGGCGATTTACCCCTTTTGTGCGCCTCTTGGTGGTTGTGCTGGAAAACTGATGGGCATGAGCACGCCGCCACCGGGCCGGGCACCCCGGCACCCGCACCACCAGTCGCAGGTCACGCCTGCTTCGCCACCCGTCGCGGTGGGGTCGCGGTGCGGCTCGCGAGGGTTCGGTGGGCGCTGGGGTGATCACGGCGTGCTACCGGTCGCCCGGCGCGTTCGGCGGCGGCCAGCCGCCGGACGGGTCATCGGCCCGTCCGCCGTCGCGGTCGTGGGCTGAGGCGGCCGTGACCGCTCACCACCCACCCCTGGGCGGGCAGTCCCGGTCCGGCGGGGAGGATCTTCCGAGCTCACGCGCGGGGGACGGTTCCGCCCTGGTCGACGTGCCCGTCGCGAAGCGGGTCGGGTTGCTGCGCAAGCACCTCGTCGCGCTCGCGGTGTCGACCGCGGTGCTGGCCACCGTGCTGTTCGGGCTGCCGCTGGCGCTCGGCGTCGCCCAGTACAACCTGGACAACGAGCGCGCCGAGCTGGAGCGTGCCGCGTCGCGGGTCGCGCTGTCGCTCGCCGACGACCCGGACCGCCTCGTGCCGCCCGTCGGCTCGGGCAGCGATCCCGCCGCGACCATCGGCGTCTACTCCGCGCAGGGGCGGTTGCTGTCCGGTGAGGGACCGGCCGAGGACGCGCTCGCCCGGCGGGCCGCCGAGTCCGCGCACGTCGCCGACTCCGACGGCATGGTGGTGGCCGTGCCCGTCACCGACGAGGGCGAGGTCACGGCCGTGGTGCGCGCCGCCGCGCCACCCGGTGAGGTGATCGGCCGGACCATGGTCGTCTGGGCCGGTATGCTGGTCAGCGGTGCCTTCGCGATCGCGCTGACGTGGCTCGTCGCCAAGCGGATGGCGGCCAGGCTCGCCCGGCCGCTGGAAGAGCTGTCGGTGCTGGCGCACGACCTCGGTGACGGTGATTTCACCATCCGCCCCGCTCGCAGCAGCGTCGCGGAGATCGACCAGGTCGCCACCGCGCTGGAGTCCACGGCCCGCAGGCTCGGGGAGAGCCTGCGCCGGGAGCGGTCGTTCACCTCACGGGCCTCGCACCAGCTGCGCACGCCCGTCGCCGGGCTGCGCCTGCACCTGGAGTCTGCGCTCGACGCCCCGGAAGCCGACCTGCGGCCCGCGCTCCGCACCGGGGTGGAGGCGGCGGACCGGTTGGAGCGGACCATCGACGACCTGCTCGCCCTGACGCGCGCCACGCCCGCCCGGTCGAGGCTGGACCCCGAGGTGCTGCTG
>NZ_JBQGCX010001232.1:0-11506 GCF_052038725.1 Actinosynnema sp. | reverse complement strand
CCCGCGCCAGCGCCCCCAGCAGCAGCGCGGTCGACCGCGCGCCGGGGTCCATGTGCCCGGCGGACCGCTCCCCCAGGTACGAGGCCCGCCCCTTGCGCGCCACCAGCGGCACGGTCGCCCGCGCCCCGCCCTCGGCGGCGGCAGCGGCGGCGGCGAGCACCTCGCCCACCCCGGCCCCGCCCAGCCCGGCCGCCGCGGCGGCGGCCGGGCTCAGCGCGTCCACCATCGTCTTGTCCCCGACCTGCGCCTTGCCCCGCGCCACGACCCCGTCCAGCGCCGCCCGCAGCGCGTGCGCGACGTCGTCCCCGGACAGCTCGGCGACCTCCCCGAGCGCGGTGGCGGCCCGCAGCAGCGCCGTCCCGTACAGCGGCCCGGCGGCCCCGCCCACGGTGGAGATCAGCGTCGTGGCGACCAGCCTCAGCACCGCCCCCGGCGTCGCGGGCTCGTCCCGCGCGACCTTCTCCGCCGCCGCCAGGAACCCCCGGCTCAGGTTCTCCCCGTGGTCGCCGTCACCGATCTCCCGGTCCAGCCGCACCAGCTCGTTCCGGTGCGCCACCACCACCTCGGCCAGCACCCGGACGGCCCCGGCGACCTCGCGCGCCCCGCACCCCATCACAGCCCCCAGCGCAGCGCGGCGGTGCGCACGGGCGCGTCCCACAGCTCGACCAGCTCGTCGTCCAGCTTCAGCAGCGTCAGGCTCAGCCCCTGCATCTCCAGGCTGGTGGCGTACGACCCGACCAGCCGCCGCCGCACGCTGATCCCGCGCTCGGCCAGCCGCGCCTCGGCGACGCCGTGCGCCAGGTACAGCTCGACCAGCGGTGTCCCGCCCATCCCGTTGGTGAGCAGCAGCACCTCGTCGCCCTCGGCGAACGGCAGGTCCTCCAGCACGGGCCCGAGCAGCGCGTCGACCAGCTCGTCCGCGCTGCCCAGCGGCACGCGGCTGCGGCCGGGCTCGCCGTGGATGCCGATGCCCAGCTCCACCTCGTCGTCGCCGAGGTCGAAGCTGGGCTCGCCTGCGTGCGGGACGGTGCACGGCGCGAGCGCCAGCCCCATGGTCCGCACCCTGGCGACGACCTCGCGGGCCAGCGCCTCGCACCCGTCCAGGTCGACCCCGCGCTCGGCCGCCGCGCCGACGATCTTCTCCACCAGCACGGTCCCGGCGACCCCGCGCCGCCCGGCGGTGTGCAGCGAGTCCTTCACCGCGACGTCGTCGTCGATCAGCACGGTCCGCACCTCCAGCCCCTCGGCGGCGGCCAGCTCGGCGGCGGTCTCGAAGTTGAGCACGTCGCCGGTGTAGTTCTTGACCAGCAGCAGCGAGCCGACGCCGCCGTCGGTGGCGACCAGGGCCGCGAGCACCTGGTCGGGGGTGGGCGAGGTGAACACCGGGCCGGGGCAGGCCGCGTCGAGCATCCCGCGCCCGACGAACCCGCCATGCAGCGGCTCGTGCCCGGACCCGCCACCGGAGACGAGGGCGACCTTGCGGGACACCGGGGCGTCGGCGCGCAGCACGAGCGCCGGGTCGAACCGCACGTCGAGGAGGTCGGGGTGCGCGGCGGCCACACCGCGCAGCGCGTCCACCACCACGGTGCCCGGATCGTTGATGACCTTCTTCACTGGAGCCTCCGATCGCCGCTGACCGTCCCTCCCATTCCTACCCGCTGGGAGGGGCGGGCACCGGGGGCCGAGGTCGACCGGGAACGCGGCCCTTCGGTGCTTGCGCCGGGGCCTTCCGCTGATCAGGGTGGAGCGTTCGCGCCGCCCCGGACGACCACCGGGAAACGCCGCCGGGGACCCCAGCCGGGGCTCACCGCCCGCGCAGCACCCGCACCAGCCGCAGCACGCGCCGCACCGTCCGGTTCCCGCGCTCGTAGGTCATCGGGTCCAGCACCCCGGCGAACCGCTGCCGGGACACCGCGTGCGCGTAGGTGAACTCGCGCAGCCCGTCCTCGCCGTGGATGCGCCCGAACCCGGAGTCGCCGACCCCGCCGAACGGCAGCGCGGGCACCGACGCGAACGCCAGCACCGAGTTGATCGACACCACCCCGCACCGCAGCCGCGCCGCCAGCTCCTCGCCGCGCGCCTTGGAGTACACCGCCGCGCCGAGCCCGTACCGCAGCGCGTTGGCCCGCCGCACCGCCTCGTCCGCGTCGGCCACCCGGTTGACCACCAGCGTGGGCCCGAACGTCTCCTCGGTGACCGCCTCGGCGTCCTCGGGCACGTCGAGCAGCACCACCGGCTCCACGTACGGCGGCCGGATCGACTCGCGCCCGCCGACCGCCGCCGTCGCGCCCCGGTCCAGGGCGTCGGCGACGTGCGCGGCGATGACGTCGACCTGCTTGGGCATGGTGATCGGCCCGAAGTCGGCGTCCGGCGAGCCGCCGGGGCGCAGCCTCGCGGCCTTGCGGGTGACCAGCTCGACGAACGCGTCGGCGACCGCCTCGGCCACGTACACCCGCTCGACCCCGGCGCAGGACTGCCCGGCGTTGAACAGCCCGCCCCACACGGCCCCGCGCGCGGCGGCCTCCAGGTCGGCGTCCTCGGCGACGATGAGCGCGTCCTTGCCGCCGCACTCGACCAGCACGGGCGTGAGGGTGCGGGCGCACTCGGCCATGACCCGCCGCCCGGTGGCGGTGGAGCCGGTGAACGCGAGCTTGTCGACGCCCGCGCCGCACAGCGCGGCCCCGGTCGGCCCGTAGCCGGTGACGACCTGGAGCACCTGCTGCTCGGGCACGGCCTCGGCGAACGAGTCGGCCAGGAAGCGCCCGACGCCGGGGGTGTGCTCGCTGGGCTTGAACACGACGGCGTTGCCCGCCGCGAGCGCGTACGAGATGGAGCCCATGGGCGTGAACGCCGGGTAGTTCCACGGCCCGATGACGCCGACGACGCCGAACGGCCGGTACTCCAGGGTCGCGGCGTGGTTGTGCATGACGGGCCCGGTGGCGACGCGGCGGCGGCCGAGGGTCTTGCGGGCGTGCTTGGCGGCCCAGTGCAGGTGGTCCAGGACCATCGCGACTTCCAGGCGCGCGTCGTCGGCCGACTTGCCGGTCTCGGCGCTGATCAGGGCGCACAGCTCGTCGGCGCGCCTGCTGAGCAGCTTGCGCCAGCGGTCGAGCCGGGCGCGGCGGCCGTCGAAGTCGAGGGCGGCCCAGTGGAGCGAGGCGTCGCGGGCCCGGCGGACGGCGGCGGCGACGTCGTCGGCGCCGTGGATCGGGTGGCGCCCGACCACCTCACCGGTGCGCGGGTCGTGCGAGGTGAGCAGCTCCGACCCGTCGCCGCCTCGCTCGGACTTCGCCTCTGCGGTCTGCGTCATCGGGGGACCTCCACGATCGGGTGTTACCGAACGGTAACGGGTTGTGCTCCCCCTGTCACGTCCCCGTTCAGCCCCGAGGCAGCTTCGCGACCAGCGCCTTGGCCACGGTGGTGACCGTCTCGCACCGGTCGTACTGGACCTCCTTGGACCCCGAGGTGGTGAGCCGGGCGACCTCGGCGCCGCCCGCGCCGAGGTCCCGGTGCGTCCACTCGATCTTGCAGCTGGGGAACGCCGAGCCGGACTCGTCCAGCTTGCGCCCGGTGACGCCGCCGCCGAGGTCGACGTCGACGGTCTTGTCGCCGGGCAGCTTCCTCGGCGCGACGGCGACCTGCTGGAAGGCCAGCATCAGGCTGCGCTCGCGGCTGCTCCAGCTGCACGTGGGCAGGCCGAGCGGGATCTCCAGCACGTTCGAGCCGGACGCGTTGATCGCGGCCTCGACCACGGCCGGGTCGGGCGCGCGGCACGGGTCGACGGAGGCCAGCGACCCCTTGGGGTTGGTCCGGAGCGCCGAACCGGCCTTGACCCGCTTGATCGCCGCCGACAGCAGCTCGCGGCCGATCTCGCAGTTGTTCTCGCTCTTGTAGCTGATCTGCGCGGTGAGGTCCATGGGCGGCTCGTCCTGGAACACGCCGGAGACGAAGCAGGCCTGCCCCTCCAGCACGTTCTCGCCGAGCTTGAGGCCCTCGATGCGCTTGTCGGACTTCGCGTAGAGCGCGGACGAGCTGCGGAACGCCAGGGTGACCGACAGGCTCTTGCCCGCCTTGTCCTTCATGTAGTTGCTGCACTCGCCGAAGTTGTTGCCGGTCAGCTCGGCGGGCGTGCCGTGCTTCCTGAGCACGGTCTCGTCCACCAGCTTGCACACGTCCGTGGCGCGCAGCTTCTCGCCGGAGAACTCGGCGGACACCGGCGTGCCGACCGATCCGGGCGGGACGCCCTCGTCGGTGCTGCCGCCGTTCTCGTCCGCGCTGTTCGCAGCCCCGGCGTCGAGCGTCTCCCTCGGGTACGGGGAGTGCTTGGCGAGGTCGGTCCCGGAGCACCCGGCCACGACGAGGAGCAGGGCGCAGAGCACGGCGGCGGATCGGTGCACGAACTGCACGGTAGCGACCGTTCGGGTCCGGCGTGGCGGCATCGGGGTGTTCCGCCTCACGATGCGATCACAAC
This sequence comes from Actinosynnema sp., assembly GCF_052038725.1. Lineage (NCBI taxonomy): Bacteria > Bacillati > Actinomycetota > Actinomycetes > Pseudonocardiales > Pseudonocardiaceae > Actinosynnema > Actinosynnema sp. The sequence continues at coordinate 7,035 of NZ_JBQGCX010001232.1, read as the reverse complement.
ACGCTCCGGGAACGATTCAGATGCCCCCTTCCCGCGCGTCCGCCCCCTCCCCCTCGGTCACGTCCTCCGGGTCCGGCACCACGAGCGGTCGCAGCGCCGTCCAGGCCCCGAAGGCCGCGGCCACCACGACCATGCCGACCCCGGACCACAGGTTCACGTTCCACCCGTCCGCCTTCGCGAGGTCGGCGTCGTCGGTGAAGCCGAGCCCGACCACCACCAGCACCACCCCGTACACCGCGAACAGCGCCGCGATCACCAACCGCAGGTCGAACAACCCGGCAGTTCCGCGTGCCACGACTCCCCCTCAGCTGAAAACGATGTTGAGCACGGCGGTCAGCAGCAGGACGCCGCCGCCGAGCAGGGCGGGCGACCGGTACCAGCCCGCGTCCTCGCCCTCCGTGCCGTGCGCGAGGTCGCCCTTGGGCGTGAGCCCGTAGACCAGCCCCGACAGCCGCTCCCGCGGCACCGGCTCGGTGAACAGGGTGACGACCACGCTGACCACGATGTCGACCACGAACGCCGCGGCGGCGCCCAGGAAGCTCGCGCCCTGGCCGGGCAGGTCGAGCACCCCGGTCTCGGCGAGCGCGAACACCAGCACGGCCGCGAGCGTGCCCGCGACCAGGCCGGTCCAGCCCGCCGCGGCGGACATCCGCTTCCAGAACATGCCGAGGATGAACGTGGCGAACAGCGGGGCGTTGAAGAACGAGAACAGGGACTGGATGTAGTCCATGATGTTCCCGTATCCGGCGGCCAGGAACGCGGTGCCGATGGCGATGACCGTGCCGCCGATCGTGGCCCAGCGGCCGACCTTCAGGTAGTAGCCGTCGGGCCGGTCCTTGCGGACGTAGTCCTGCCACAGGTCGTAGGTGAACACCGTGTTGAACGAGGACACGTTCGCCGCGACGCCCGCCATGAACGAGGCGAGCAGGCCGGTGATGGCGACGCCGAGCATCCCGTTGGGCAGCAGGTCGCGCATGAGCAGCGGCAGCGCGTTGTTGTAGGTGACGCCGCCCGCCGCCTCGCCCGCCTTGAGCGCGCTCACCTCGGGCACGACGACGGCGGCGATGATGCCGGGGATGACGATGACGGCCGGGATCAGCGCCTTCGGGTAGGCGCCGATGATCGGGGTGCGCTTGGCCGCCGACATGCTCTTGGCGGACAGGGCGCGCTGCACCTCGGCGAAGTTCGTCGTCCAGTAGCCGAAGGACAGCACGAACCCGAGGCCGAACACGATGCCGATGACGCTCAGCACCGGGTTCTCGAACCCGGTCAGCTCGGTCGCCGGGTACGCGGACAGCTGCTCCTCGCCGCCGGGGCCCGCGGTGACCTTGTCGACCAGGCCCTGCCACCCGCCGACCTTGTGCAGGCCCGCGATGGTGAGCGGCAGCAGCGCGGCGATGATCACGAAGAACTGGAGGACCTCGTTGTAGATCGCGGCCGAGAGCCCGCCGAGGGTGGTGTAGGCCAGCACGATCAGCGCGGCGATCACCACGGACAGCGGGATGGGCCAGCCGAGCAGCAGGTTCAGCAGCAGGGCCAGCGCGTACAGGTTCACGCCCGCGATGAGGACCTGGGCGACGGCGAAGCTGATGGCGTTGACCAGGTGCGCGCCCTTGCCGAAGCGGCGGCGCAGGAACTCGGGGACGCTGCGGACCTTGGAGCCGTAGTAGAACGGCATCATCACCAGGCCGAGGAACACCATCGCCGGGATGGCGCCGACCCAGTAGTAGTGCATGGTCGCCATGCCGTACTGGGCGCCGTTGGCGGCCATGCCGAGCAGCTCGATCGCGCCGAGGTTGGCGGACACGAACGCCAGGCCGGTGACCCAGGCGGGCAGGGAGCGCCCGGACAGCAGGAAGTCCAGGCTCGTGGACACGGAGCGGCGGGCGAGGAACCCGATCCCGAGCACCACGACGAAGTAGAGGGCGAGCAGGGCGTAGTCCAGCGCCCCCGCGTCCAGGCGGAGATCAGCCTCCGCAGCCAGCACGGGCACCTTCCGTTCACCTCCGGTAACGCAGAGCATCACAGGGTCTCCGGGATCTCGCGACCCGGAGTGGTGTCGAGCACCGGTATGAACTACCCACCTTCAAACCACGTACTCCATTAGGTGGACCATCAAACCGAAAGCGCTGCTCAGGGGGTCGCGTACCGGTCGCGGGAGCTGCTGCCCAAGGAGCTGGACGCCTACACCGCCGCGGGTGGGTACGACCTGCGGTTCCTGATCCGCGACATCGGCTACCCCGAGGACCCGGTGTGCGTGAGCCACCACCCCGGCGCGCTGGCCGCCCACCAGGACGCGGGGAGGCTGGTGCTGCTGCGGCACCGCAGCGGTCCGGCGGACTTCGCGGGCGGCTACAACGCGGGCGTGGTGCACGCGCGGGCCGCGCTGATCGACGCGCGCACCCAGGGCTACCCGGAGCACCTGCCGCTGCTGTTCACCTGCGAGGCGAGGCCGAGGAGCGGCCCGGTGGACTACCTGCGCGGCGCGGCGGCCGTGCTGGGCGTGGAGCGGACGTGGCTGGCGGGTCAGCGCGACGTGGTGCACCTGGCCCAGGACGAGGGCGCGGCGGGCGGCTTCCTGCTGCTCGACGGCGGCGACCCGAGGGAGGGCATCGCGCTCTCCCGCAGGCCGGACGGCCACATCTACCCCGGCCGGGTGCGGGCCGACCTGATCGACTGCCACGTGCCGCTGTCGGTGTTCGACCGGGGCACGGTCCTGGAGCAGCTGGCGGCGAGGCTGGACCTGTCCAGGGAGGGCGTCCACGAGGCCCTCCTGCGCGCCCGCGCGGGCGCCCGCGCCTGCGCCTGACCACTCGTGGGCGGGGACGGCTCAGCCGTCCTCGCCCACCCCCTCCTCGAGGCCGCCCACCCACACCAGGTGCGCCCGGTTCCCGCCGGTGATCTCGAACAGCTGCCGCGCGCCCTCGGCGTCCTCGGACGACATCCGCACCCCGCCCCCGACGTCGGCGCTCTCGGCCCGGTCGGCGTACTCCAGCCCGTACCCGACCACCCGCGCGTCGCTCCGGTCGCCGATCTCCTCCACGACCGCGAACAGCCGCGGCGCGCCGACCTCGGCGACCTCCCGCACGTACGCGCCGAACGCCGCGTCCAACGCCGCGTCCCGGTCACCGGTGCCCGCTGTGCTCGTGCTCTGGTTCACGAATACGTCCCTCTTCCGGGTCAAGCCCTGCCGAGTTCCCCAGGTGGCCGCGGCGGGTTGACGGATCACCTCCGCAGCGTCGTGCAAGGATGCCTGCACAAGAGAATAAGTGCAAGCCTTGCATAAGCGAGGGTTGCACTTGCGGTCGAGTTTGAGGTGATCCCGAAACACAGCCACACTTGCGTGGCTCCCGAGGGGAGTTGGGGAAGAATTGGAGATCGTGGCCGCGAAGAAGAGCACTCCGACGATCCGCCTGCGCAGGCTGGCTCGTCAGCTCAGGCTGCTGCGCGAGGACGCCGGGCTGAGCCGCGAGGAGGTCGAGGAGCAGACCGGCATCAACCAGGCCACCATCTACCGCATCGAGACCGCGAAGGTCCGTCCGCAGAACCGGACGCTGATGACGATGCTGACCACGTACGGCTGCCCCGAGCAGGAGCAGGCGGCGATGCGGGCGCTGTCGAAGGAAGCGACGAAGCCGGGCTGGATCCGGCCGTGGCACGAGACCCTGTCCGCGGACTACACGACGTACATCAGCTTCGAGGCCGAGGCGCAGGGCGTCCGCAACTACTCGTCGCTGTTCATCCCCGGTCTGCTCCAGACCGAGGACTACGCCCGCGCGGTGATCGGCGGCGTGCTGCACACGGCGTCCGCCGAGCAGGTGGAGAACCGGGTGAAGGCGCGCCTGGGGCGCCAAGCGCTGCTGATCGGCGCGAACCCGCTCAAGCTGTGGGTGGTCATCGACGAGGCGGCGCTCCGGCGCTCGGTCGGCGGCCCCGAGGTCATGCGGAAGCAGCGGCAACACCTGGTCCGAGCCGCCGAGGCCCCCAACATCACCATCCAGGTCCTCCGCTTCGACGACGGCGCGCACCCAGGGATGCCGGGCGAGTTCATCGCGCTGGAGTTCGAGGACCCGATGGACAGCGACCTGGTCTACATCGACAGCCAGGCGGGCGAGGTCTTCCTGGAGTCGGACGCCGACCTCAAGCGGTTCCGGAACACCTTCGACCACCTGGTCGCGATGGCGTCCAGCCCCAAGGACTCGGCGGCGTTCATCGCCAAGATCGATCCGAGTGATTGAGAAAGGCTAGAGATCATGCACGAGACAGGTCTGCCGGATGCGCCGTGGCGCAAGAGCAGCTATAGCGGCAACGGCGCGAGCTGCGTCGAGATCGCCCCCGCAGGCGACACGATCGCTGCTCGCGACTCGAAGAACCCGACAGGTCCGGTGCTGCTGTTCCCCGAGGTGAGCTGGTCGGTGTTCCTGGGTTCGCTCAGCGGGTGAGGACGAACGGGGCTCGGGCGCGCACGGGCCCGGCCCCGGCGTCGATGAACACCTGAGCCCCGACCCCGCGCAACGAGTCGGGCACCTTCACCGGTATGCGCTCGAACCTCCCGGCGGCGTCCACGACCCCACCTCCCACCCCAACCCCGTGGAAGGTGACGACAACCCGCTCCCCGGCGGGAAACCCGTCGCCGCTGACGAACACCTCGTCCCCACCCCCACCGGAAGCGGGCTGGGCGACGATGCGCCCGTTGCCCGCCGCGGGAGCGGACGCGGGAGCGACGGAGAAGCTGACCGGCGAGCTGAGCGGCGAGGCGGAGGGGAGCGGCGCGTACCCGCCGTCCATCCCCGCGCACCCGGAAACCGCACCAACGCAGCAGAGGAGCACCACCAGCGCCAGCCGCCGTCTTCGCACCGCGAACCTCCTCGGCCAACGGGTCAGGGCTCAGCAGCGTATCCCCGCCACCCCGCCCCACCACGCCGTCCGAACAGGCCCTTTTCCAGGTCTGCCCTCGTGGGCAGCCCCGAGGATCAGCCGCGCGTCAGAACAACCGGAACTCGTCCGGCTCGATCCCCCGCAGCGCGTCGTAGTCCAGCACCACGCACCGGATCCCCCGGTCCTCCGCCAGCGTCCGGGCCTGCGGCTTGATCTGCTGCGCCGCGAACACCCCCCGCACAGGCGCCAGCAGCGGGTCCCGGTTGAGCAGCTCCAGGTACCTGGTCAGCTGCTCCACCCCGTCGATCTCACCCCGCCGCTTGATCTCCACCGCGACCGACTTCCCGTCCGAGTCGCGGCACATCAGATCCACCGGCCCGATCGCCGTCGGGAACTCGCGGCGCACGAGGGTCCAGCCGTCGCCGAGGGTGGTCACGTGCTGGGCGAGCAGCTTCTGCAGGTCGGCCTCGACGCCGTCCTTCACCAGGCCGGGTTCCGGGCCGAGCTCGTGCTTGGAGTCGTGCAGCACCTCGTGCAGGGTGATGATCAGCTTCTCGCCCGCCTTGTTCTGCACGACCCACACGTCGGGGTCCTCGATGAGCCAGCACGGCGGGCTCATCCAGTTCAGCGGCTTGTACGCCCGGTCGTCCGAGTGGATCGACACCGAGCCGTCCGCCTTGATCAGCAGCAGCCGCTGAGCCGGCGGCAGGTGTGCCGTGAGGCGTCCGACGTAGTCGACCTGGCAGTGAGCGATGACGAGGCGCACGCGGGACAGGCTACGGGGTGCGACCGCCACCGCACCGGCAGGTACCTTGCGGGTGTCGCGCGGGTGGGGTCCCCGGTGGCGCCTGCACGGGCCTTCGGGCTTCGGTCCCCCTGCCGGGTGGTGGTGTACTTCGGGCTGCGGGCGGGGGCGCCCGCTGGTCGGCACAGGGAGAGTGAGAGTGGAGACGCTCGGGTCACGCCAGGTCTACGCGAACCCGTGGATGACGGTCCGCGAGGACCCGATCCGCAGGAACGACGGCAGCACCGGGATCTACGGCGTGGTGGACAAGCCGGACTACGCGCTGGTGATCCCGCTCGACGGGGAGCGCCTGCGCCTGGTCGAGCAGTACCGCTACCCGATCAAGCTCCGCCGCTGGGAGTTCCCGCAGGGCACGGCGCCGAACCTGGCCGCCGAACCGCCGTCGGTGCTCGCGGCGCGGGAGCTGCGGGAGGAGACCGGGCTGCGGGCGGGCCGGATGGTGGAGCTGGGGGTGCTCGACGTCGCGCCGGGCATGTCCAGCCAGCGCGGCCGGGTGTTCCTGGCGACGGACCTCGTGGAGGGGTTCCACGAGCGGGAGCACGAGGAGCAGGACATGCGCTCGGCGTGGTTCCCGAGGGCCGAGTTCGAGGCGATGATCACGCGCGGGGAGATCACCGACGCGCAGTCGATCGCCGCGTACACCCTGCTCCTGCTGCACGAGAACGCGCAGCCGTGAGGCTCGTGACCGGGGACGGCCTTGGCGGCGCGGCACCCGCGGGCGGCGGCGGTCCGGTGCGGGACGGCGCGGTGGAGCTGGGTTCCCCGCAGGTGCTGGCCGAAGCGCCAGCGCTGGCGGGGGTGCTGGTGGACGCGGTCGCGGGAGGCGCGTCCCTGGGCTTCCTGGCCCCGCTGACGCACGAGGCCGCCACGGCGTGGTGGCGGGCGCGGGCCGCGGCGGTGGCGAACGGCAGGCAGGCGGTGTGGGTTGCCAGGCGCGGCGGCGAGGTCGTGGGCACGGCGGTGCTGACCCTGGCGCAGGCGGAGAACGGCCGTCACCGCGCCGAGGTGGGCAAGCTGGCGGTCCGCCGGGACGCGCGGGGCGGCGGCGTGGGCAGGTCCCTGCTGCGGGCGGTGGAGGAGGGCGCGGCGGCGCGCGGCGTCGCGCTGCTCGTGCTCGACACCGAGACCGGGTCGCCCGCCGAGGGGCTGTACCGGTCGGCGGGCTGGTCGGAGGTCGGGACGATCCCCGGTTTCGCGGCCGACCCGACCGGTGAGCTGAGGTCCACGACGGTGTTCTACAAGGCGCTGTGACGCCTCGGGCGGGCCCCCCGGCCCCGCCCGGGCCCGCGGGCCGCCCCCACCCGGGCCCCCCCGCCGGGCCCCCCCGGGCCTCCCCCCCCGCCGGCCCCCCC
>NZ_JBQGCX010001231.1:0-6663 GCF_052038725.1 Actinosynnema sp. | reverse complement strand
CCGCAGGCTCGCCCTGCGCCCGGAGTCCCTGCCCAGGTCGGCGGCGGGCGAGCCGGTCGACCCGGCCGCCTGGAACCGCGCCGACGGCTTCTCGCCCGGCTCCACCGCGCTGGTCCACCTGCCCGGCCTGGACGCCGAGGCCTCCGGCCTGCCCCCGGTCACCGACATCGGCCGCTCCCTGCGCCCCGACGCCCCCGTGGTCCTGCTCGACGCCGCCACCGGCGAGCGCTGGCCGCACTGGGCCGAACTCGACTCCCAGGCGCCCCCGGACCGCCGCGCCCTGCTGATCCACCCGGCGCGCAACCTCCACGAGGGCCACCGCTACGTCGTCGCCCTGCGCCACCTGCGCGCCGAGGACGGCTCCCCGCTCCCCGCGACCGAGCCCTACCGCGCCCTCGCGGGCCGCAGGCTCCCCGCCGCGCACCCGTTGCGCCCCAGGCAGCTCCAGCTCACCCCCGCGCTCGACCTCCTGGCGCGCAGCGGAATCGCACCCCGCTCGCTCACCCTGGCCTGGGACTTCACCGTCGCCAGCCGCCACTCCCTCACCGGCGACCTGTTCTCCGCGCGCGACGACGCGCTCCGCGCCCTCGGCGACCGCGCCCCAGGGTTCCGGATCACCGCCACCACCGACCCCACCCCCGAGCGGGACCCGCTGATCGGCCGCGAGGTCACCGGGAAGCTCACCGCCCCCAACTACCTCGCCCTCCCCGGCGGCCCACCCGGTTCCACCCTGCTGCGCGACCCCCGAGGCGTCCCGCGGCGCAACGGCGACCTGGAAGCCGACTTCCGCTGCGTCATCCCCAGATCGGCGTTCCGCACCCCCGCCAGACCCGCCCTCTACGGCCACGGCCTGCTCGGCTCGCTCAACGAGGTCGGCGCGCGCAATGTCCGCGCCATGGCCGCCGAGCACGGCTTCGCCTTCTGCGCCACCGACTGGATCGGCATGGCCAAGGCCGACGTGCCCGTGGTGCTGGCCGCGCTCGCCGACGTCACCGGCTTCCAGTCCGTGCCCGACCGCAGCGTCCAGGGCATCCTCAACGCGGTCCTGCTCGGCCGCGCCCTCACCCACCCCGACGGCCTGCCCGCGCACCCGGCCCTGCGCGGCGACACCGCCCCGCTGCTCGACCCCGCGGCGGGTCTGGTCTTCGACGGCAACAGCCAGGGCGGCATCCTCGGCGGCGCCCTGGTCGCCGCCGACCGGGACATCCGCGCGGCCGTCCTGGGCGTCACCGGCATGAACTACGGCCTGCTCCTGAACCGCAGCAGCGACTTCGCCCCGTTCCAGGCGGTGCTGGGCGCCGCCTACCCGGACCCGGTGGCCCAGCAGGTCGTCATCGCCCTCATGCAGCTGCTGTGGGACCGCGCCGAGACCAACGGCTGCGCGCCGCTCCTGCGCGGACGGAAGGTGCTGCTGCACCTCGCCTTCGGCGACCACCAGGTGGCCAACGCGGCGGCCGAGGTCCAGGCCAGGACGGCGGGAGTCCCCGTGCTCACCCCGAGCCTGGTCCCCGGCCGGAGCCCGGACGTCGTGCCGCACTGGGGCATCCGCCGCGTCCGCGCCCCGCACGCCGGGAGCGCGCTGGTGCTGTGGGACAGCGGAACCCCAGCCCCACCACCGGGGAACGTCCCCCCGACCGGGGGCCACGACCCCCACGAGGACCCCAGGCACTCCGCCGCCGCACGCGCGCAGAAGGCGGAGTTCCTGCGGACCGGCCGCGTCGTCGACGTCTGCGACGGCGCGCCCTGCACTGCTGAACCCGTCGAACGGTGAGGAGCGTCATGCGCGGTCTTCGTGTTGTGGTGGCAGCCATCGGGGTGCTCGGGCTCGTCACGGGGCTGACCGCCCCGGCGGGCGCGGCCCCCGAGGCGGTCGCGTTCACCCAGGCCACCGCCGTGCGCGGCGCGGACGGCGGCCACGCCCTGTCGTGGGCCTCGGCGGCGGGCTCGGACCGGATCACCGCCGTCACCTCGCCGGAGGCGGTTACCGGTGTGGAAGTCGGCCAGTCCGGAGGCACCGGCGCGCTGACCGTGCCCCCGCAGCCCGCCGCCGACCGCTGGTACTTCCGCCTGACCCCGGACCGGGGCGACCCGCTCGTGGTCGCCGACCGGCACCTCGGCTTCGCCTCCGCCAGGAACTTCCGCGACGTGGGCGGCTACCGCACCTCGGACGGCCGCTGGGTGCGCAGCGGCGTCCTCTACCGCTCCAACAAGCTCAGCGGCCTCGACGCCGACGAGCAGCGCAGGCTCACGGGCCTGGGCGTGGTGAAGGTGGTCGACCTGCGCAACCTCGTGGAGCGCCTGGAGGAACCCGACCGCCTGCCCTCGGGCGTCGCCTACCAGGTCGCCGACGTCGCCTCCCTGGAGCACGGCGTCCGCTTCCACGACCAGGCGCTCATGACCCTCCTGGAGGCCATCGCCGCGGGTCTGCTCTCCGGCTCCTCGGACCTCGGCCAGTCCGTCGGCTACCCGTTCATGGTGAACTTCGTCGGCGCCGACCGCGCGTTCCGCGACTTCCTGACCGCCGTGGCCACCGCCCCCGGCCCGGTCGTCGTGCACTGCTCGGCGGGCAAGGACCGCACCGGCTGGGCCACGGCCGTCCTGCTCACCCTGCTCGGCGTGCCCGCCGAGGTCGTGGAGGCGGACTTCCTGGCCAGCAACACCTACACCGGCAACCCGAGGGCCGTGGAGCTGTCCTGGTTGCGGGCCGCGCAGAACCAGGTCCAGCGCCTGTACGGCGGCTTCGACGCCTACCTGCGCCAGGGCATCGGCCTGGACGAGGCCACGATCACCGCGCTGCGCGCGAAGTTCCTGGTCTGACCCGGCGGCGCCCGCCCGCCTCCTCGTCGACGCGGGGGCCCGCGTGCCCATCACCGGCCGCGGACGGCGGCGGAACGCTGCCCTGACCCGCCTCCCCACCCCCGATCGCGTGATCATCCCGATGAACCCGATCCGGGCGTTTCGGGGACTCGGCCGAACGGGTACGGGAGGGTTGACGGTTCCCAACCGCCGAGTGGATGAGAGGTCACGCCGATGCAGGTGCAGGTCAACATCGACCGCAGTGTCCAGGGTGGGGAGAAGCTGACCGAGTTCGCCACGTCCGAGCTGGAGACCTCCCTCGCGAGGTTCGACGGGTGGGTGACCAGGGTCGAGGTCCACTTCACCGAGGAGACCGCAGCCAAGGGCGAGGACCTGCGCTGCGCCATCGAGGCCCGTCCGTCGGGCGCCCAGCCGGTCGTGGTCAGCCACCACGCCTCCACGGCGGGCGAGGCGTGCGTCATGGCGGTCAAGAAGCTCCACAAGGCGCTCGACACGCGCTACTCCAAGGCCCACGACCACAAGGGCGCCGACAGCATCCGCCACCAGGACGTGGGCGAGCCCCTGGACGAGGTGGCCGAGGAGCTGACCGGCGAGCCGCTGGCCAAGTGAGCCGCGCCCGGCGCCGCCGCGGCACCGAACCGCCGCGGTGGCGCCCGGCCGCCCCGCAGGTGTGGGGCATCCCGCAGTCCCGCCCGGCCTTGCACTACTCTCCGTGGAGGAGAACCGCCCGGAAACCGCGCCCGGCTCACTGTCCGTGCCCGCGCGTCGGCATGTCGCGCACTGGTCCGCTCCCAGGACCTGTAAGCTGGGAACGTCCGGGACTTGAAACCACAGGTCCGCGCACTCGACAGCGCCCCCAGCACGTGGGCGCGGTGAGGTTGGGGCCCCCACCCGAGGGCCCGGTGATCCTGGTGGGCGAAGACCGCGTGGTGAGCAGCACCCACGTCGACAACGACACGGCGTGGCGAAGCGCCCCCTGCCCTGCCCTCCTGGTGGGCCCGGACGGCGTCGTGCTCGGCCTGAACCGGGCCGCGAGCACCCTGCTCCCCTCGATCGTCGAGGGCGGGCGGCTCGACGACGGCTGGCTGGCCGACGCGCACCGCCACCACCTCGAACCCGCCGCTGCGGGCGCCGCCGCCGAGGCGGGCGCCCTGATCACCGGCGACTTCGGCCCCCGCAGCTTCGCCGCGCACCCGGTCGACCACGGCGGCGGCACCGTCGCCTGGTGGCTGGTCGAGGACACCGAGCGCCGGGGCGCCCTGGCCGAGCTCGCCGTCGAGCGCGAGCGGGCCGCCCTGCTGGACGAGATGTCCTCAGCCTTGTTCACCTCCCTGAACGTCGAGCGCTGCGCCCGCGTGGCCGTCCGCCTCGCCGCCGCGCACCTGGCCGACGCCGCCCTGATCATCTCGCCCGGAGGCCGCGACTACCCGGTCACCCGCTGCGCGCGCGGCGAGTCCCCGGCGCACACGCGCATCGTCATCGACCCCGACGAGGTCCCCGGACTCGGCGAGGCGCTGCGCGGCTTCCCGCCGGTGCCGTCCCGCTGGATCGACCCGTCGGCGGCCCCCGACTGGCTGCTGCCCGACGGCTTCGGCGAGGCGGGCTCCATCCTGGTCACCCCGCTGCCCGGCCACGGCGTGCCCGCGGGCGCGCTGATCCTGGTGCGCCGCACCGCCGTGCGCGGCTTCAGCCCCGACGAGGAGGCGTTCGCCCGCCTGTTCGCGGCCCGCGCGGGCGTGGCCATGTCGGCGGCCCGCATGTTCGCCCAGCAGGCCTCGATCACCGAGACCCTGATGCGCGAGCTGCTCCCGCCCACGCTCACCCACGTGGGCGGCGTCGAGTTCGCGGGCCGCTACCGCCCGTCGCAGGACACCGAGCGGGTCGGCGGCGACTTCTACGACGTGCACGAGGGCGAGAACGGCGAGTCCCTGGTGGTGCTCGGCGACGTGTGCGGCAAGGGCCTTGAGGCGGCCGTGCTCACCGGCAAGGTCCGCACCGCCCTGCAGGTCCTGCTCCCCATGGCCGACGACCACCACCGGATGCTCACCCTGCTCAACGAGGCGCTGCTCAACAACGGCAGCACCCGGTTCGTCACGCTCGTGCTCGCCTCCGTCACCCGCGAGGGCCCCTCGGTGCGGCTGCGCCTGACCAGCGCGGGCCACCCGCCGCCGCTGATCGTGCGCGCGGGCGGCGAGGTCGAGGAGGCCGACACCACCGGCACCCTCATCGGCGTGCTCCCCGAGATCGAGAGCACCACCGCCGAGGTCGTCCTCGGCCCCGGCGAGACGTGCCTGCTCTACACCGACGGCATCACCGAGGCCAGGGGCGGCCCCATGGACACCGCCATGTTCGGCGAGTCCCGGCTGCGCCGCGCGCTCGCCGAGTGCGCCGGGATGCCCGCCGAGGCCGTGGTGGAGCACGTGCAGATGCTCGCCGCGCACTGGGTCGGCGCCAGCGACCACGACGACATGGCCGTGCTGGCGGTCACCGCGCCGCGCGGGCAGCACCTGACGGCGGTCGGGGGGCACGGTCCGGGGCGGTTCACGTCATGACGGCGGCCGAGACGACGGTGCTGGCCGAGCACGCCGAGCTGCTCTGGCGGGCGGTGGCGGCCGGTGACGAGCACACCGCCACCGATGTCGTGCTGGCCGCGCTCGACTCCGGGCTCGACCCCGAGTCGGTGCTGCTGGACGTGATCGCGGGCGTGCAGCGGCGGGTCGGCGAGGAGTGGGTGGCGAACCGGCTCACCGTCGCCCAGGAGCACGCGGCCACCGCCATCAACGACCGGGTCGTCACCGTGCTCGGCGTGCGCGTGCGCACCAAACCCACGCTCGGCCGGATCGTGGTCGCGTGCGTGGACGGCGAGTGGCACGCGCTGCCCGCCCGGCTGCTGTCCGAGGTGCTGAAGCTGCGCGGCTTCCAGGTCGACTACCTGGGCGCGCAGGTGCCCGCGCCGCACCTGGTCACGCACCTGCACCGCACCGACCCGGAGGCCGTCGCGCTGTCCGGTTCGCTGGCCACCAGGCTGCCGACCGCGCACGCCACGATCACCGCCTGCCAGGCCGCGGGAGTGCCCGTGCTCGCGGGCGGCCGGGCGTTCGGCGTGGACGGGCGGTACGCGCGGCTGCTCGGCGCGGACGGCTGGGCGCCCGACGCGCGCGCCGCCGCCGACCACCTCGCGGCCGGTCCGCCGCCCAGGCCGAGGTCCGGCCACCAGCCGATCGACGACCTGCCGCACCTGGGCGACCAGGAGTACACCATGATCTCCAGGACGGCCCAGCAGTTGGTGAAGGCCGTCTACACGGGACTGGAGGAGCGGCTGCCGGTGATGCGGACCTACACCGAGCAGCAGCAGGAGCGCACCGCCGAGGACCTCCTGCACATCGTCGAGCACCTCGCGGTGGCGCTGTACACCGACGACCCCGGGCTGTTCACCGACTTCCTCGGCTGGACCGGGGACGTGCTGTCCTCGCGCGGCGTCCCACCCGCGTTCCTGCGCCCCGCCGTGGACCTGCTGTCGGCCGAGCTGCGCGACTTCCCGAGGGCGACGGCGTTCCTGGCCGCCCACGGCACCACCGCGTCCGACCCGTTGAGGCCCCACGACCACGCACTCGCCCACCACCCCTCCGACCCCGGACCCGCCGCATGAGCCGACCACACCCCCTGACCTGCACGCGCGTCGTCGACGGCGGGACCGCCGACGTCGCGGTGACAGGAGATCTCGCCTACGACACCGGTGACGTCCTGCTGGCCACCGTGGTCGACGCGCTGGAGGAGGGCGGGGTCACCGACGTGCGCATCGACTTCGCCGGCCTGGAGCTGTGCGACTCGTACGGCCTCGCGACC
>NZ_JBQGCX010001230.1:0-4317 GCF_052038725.1 Actinosynnema sp. | reverse complement strand
CCCCGCAGCCGGCCACCTGAGCTGGTGCCCGTGGTCGTCATCGCGCTGGTCCGGTCGTTCACGCCGCCGGACGTCCTCCGCGCGCCCGCAGCCCGCTCCCGCGCACCCGCCCCCACCGGTCCGCCGTCACCGGAACGGACTGGTCTGAACGGGTGGACCTGGGCCGCCGCGCCGCACGCGCGTCCACCCTCCCGAGCGCGGAGACGTTCTCCCCAGTCGCGGTCACGCCGCCCGCTCACCGGCCCACCGCCCCGCACCCACACCGCTCCGGCCCGTCCTCACCGCGCGCCGAACAACGGGGGCGGACCACCGGCAAACCGGTAAAACCACGGGTGCCCGCCGCCTCCGGTCGCCACAATGACCGCAGGACGACCGCAGGGAGGTGGACGCCGTGAACTGGGAGAAGATCGGCGCCGTGGCCGGGGTCGCCAGCGCCGCGCTCGCCATCGTCGGACTGGTCGTCGCGCTGATCGCCTGGCTGGCGCCGCAGTCGCCGGACGCCACCCCGTCCGCGACCACCGGCGGAACCGCGCCCGACACCTCGGCCGCGCGGGACATCGGCCTGCCCTCGGCCACGAGCGGCACCGGCACGACCGCGCAGGCCGCGTTCACCGAGGTCTACCGGGACAGGGAGCTGGTGCTCCCCGCCGGGGCGCTGGGCGTCCGGACCTTCGTTGACCTCGACAAGCCGTCCGTCCGCTCCGCGGGCGCGCCCGCCCCCGACGCCCTGGAGAAGTCCGCCGAGTTCAACCACACCGACACCGACGAGTTCAGCACCACGCTGGCCGACGACCGGGCCGCGGTCGGGTTCGCCGGGGGCGCCGCGACGCCCGAGCAGTGCTCGGACGCCGCGACCACCAGCCCGATCTCCCGCCAGGAGAAGGTCGGCCCCGGAACGAAGGTCGACGTCGGCGCGCGGCTCTGCGCGGTGACCGGTGAGGGTGCCGTGGCGCTCGTCGTGGTCGCGGCACTCGGCCCGGAAACCGTGTTCAGCCGCTCGGTCACCCTCCGCGCGACCCTGTGGAGGCGCTAGCCCTCAAAGCGGGTGGTGGTCTGCTTTGAGCTTGGGTTGTGGTTCGCAGGCACGAGTTGACCGATGAGCAGTGGCAGGCCGTCGGGTGATCAACGGGATGCTGTTCAAGGCCAAGACCGGAGTCGCCTGGCGTGACCTGCCCGAACGGTATGGGCCTTGGAAGACGGTCCACAACCGGTTCTGGCGCTGGTCGCGCGCGACGGCACCCTCACCGCGCTCGTGGCGGGGGTTCGCGTCATGGCCGAGGCGATCGACGAGTTCGACCGCGAGGTGTCGGTCGTTTCCGGCATCGTGCGGGCCCATCAGCACGCCGCCGGTGCCCGCCGCACGAGCGTGATCGCGTCCCGCACGGGGGGTGGTCGGGTCGTGCGGCGGGCACAGTGAACCAGGTGGTCATGCCATCGGCCGTGCCAGAGGTGGACCCACCATCCAGAGGTGGACCCACCATCAAGATCCATCTGGCCTGCGACGGCCACGGCCTGCCCTGTCGATCGTCCTGACCGGCGGCAACGTCAACGACTGCACCGTGTTCACCCAGGTCATGGCCGGTGTCCGGTTCGACCTGCCGGGACCGGGACGACCGACGACCAGGCCGGGGCGGGTGATCGCGGACAAGGGCTACTCCAGTCGCGCCATCCGCTCCTACCTGCGCCGGCGCCGCATCCCCGCCACGATTCCGGGACGTCATGACCAGCAGGCCAATCGGCGTCGCCGAGGCCGGGCCAGCGGACGCCCACCGGCCTTCGACCCCACCGCCTACAAACGCCGCAACGTGGTCGAACGCTGCTTCAACCGGCTCAAGCAGTTCCGCGCCATCGCCACCCGCTTCGACAAGACCGCCACCTCATACCGAGGCATGATCGACCTGGCCACCCTGCTCACCTGGCTTTAAGGATATGCCCTAACCCTCACGCCACCGCGTGGAAGGTCACGGTGAACCCGGCGCACTGGCGGCACTGCCGCACCAGCTGGTTGCCGGGCTCCGTGTCGTGCTTCGACCACGCGTACGCCTTGGCGCACCGGGCGGAGAGCGCGTTGCTGTAGGCGGTCCTCGCGTCCCGGTTCGGGTTGGTGCACAGCATCGGCCTGCCGTCCGCCCACTTGGTCAGGTTCGCGGGCGGGCAGTGCGGCAGCAGGTTCTCCGGGCAGCCCACCGACGTGCACTCGGTGGAACCCGGTGGGGTCACCCCGTTCCGCGCCTCGATCGTGATCGGCAGCGAGAACGCGTTGACGTAGCTGACGTTGTACCAGGGCGCCAGCCCGTCCTCGCGGTCGAAGTTGAACTCCGCCAGGCTCGCCGGCTGCTCGCCGAGCGTGCACCGGTCCGCCACCGGCCCGCAGTCGGCGACCTCGCAGCGGAACGTGCTGCCGGACGCGCCGGTGCAGGCCTGGCGGGCGAAGAACTTGCCGCGCCAGTGGTTCGGCGCGGCCGACTCGGGGATCGTGATCGTCGCCGACTGGCCGTTCTGCAAGGTCGGCAACCCGGTCAGCGCCTTCGAGCCGTCGGCGTTGACGGTGCTGCCGATCCACGCGGTCCGGCCGGACCGGTTGACGAACGTGACGGTGTGATCGGCGGCGGCGGTCGCCACCGGGGTGGCGGCCGTGAGCGCCCCCAACGCCGCGACGACCGCGGTCATCGCGCACAGCAGTCTGCGCATCGCTTGCTCCACAGGCGTTTCGCGGTTGCTCAGGGCAGGTTCCGGTAGGCGGCCCCGGACGTGTTCGCCGTCGTCCCGTCGTACAGCCCGGTCGGGCTCGTGCGCGTCGACAGCGAGAACCAGGCGAACCGCTCCACGAAGCCCAACCCGTTGAGCATCGCCCCGGAGCGGCTGATGAAGTCGGCCTGCTGCGCCTGACCGGGGTAGCGCGGCTGCGACCCGGTGAAGTCGATCAACCCGTACTCGGTGAGCCAGATCGGCTTGCGGTACCGGTTGTGCACCGCTTGCAGGTACCCCTGCAGGTGTCCGACCGCCGCGCTGGAGAAGTGGTGCCGCGACCACGCGATGGCGCGGGAGCCGCGGGTGGTGGCGGAGGTGGCCACCGGCGAGCCGCGCGCCCCCGACACGGAAACGCGCCACCGGCTCCGTGCCGATGACGGCGAAGTGGTGCGGTACCGCCGCGTGCGCCTTCGCTGCGGCGACCACGTCGTTTCCGAGGCGGAGAACTGGTATCTGCCCGGGCGGCTGACGCCCGACATGAACCGGGCGCTGGAGACCAGCGACACGCCATTCGGACGCGTGGTGGCGCCGCTGGAGCCGTATCGCCAGACGTTCTCCGCCCGGCTGCTCTGGTCGCCGCTGGCCGAGGGGTGGGAGCGTTCGCCCTACTCCCTGTCACCATGCCTGAGCCTGGGTCCGCTCGCCATTCCCGCCGCGCTCTTCGAGCATCGCGCCATCGTGCACGGCCGCGACGGCCGGCCCATCGCCGAGGTCCACGAGGTGTATCAGGGCGCGCTGCTCGCGTTCTCTCCACCCGGTCCCTGCTGAGACAACGCCTCGCCACATCGCGGCGGAGGGCGACCGGGTCCGTAGCCTCACCGCGCCTCCGTCCCTACCTTGTGGCGCCGCGGCTGCCGTCCCCATCGCGCTTCGCATCCCCTTCCCCGCTCACGTCATGACACACCCCTGCCTCCGCGCGCGGCCGTAGCCATGCAGGCGGATTCCACGCACCCGGGGCTGGCGCGCGCGCAGGCACTGCTCGACATCCGCCGCTATGCCCTGGCGGAACGCGAGCTCCGCCGTGCGCTGGGCGACGAGCCGGAGAACGCCACGCTGCACGCCTATCTGGCGCTGTGCCTGGCGGAGGACCCCGCCCGCGCCGGCGAGGCGATGGAAGAGGCGCTCTGGGCCACGGCGCACGATCCGGTGCTGCCGATGGGCTGGTACGTGCTGTCGCTGGTGCAGGCGCGGCAGAGGCAGCCGTTCGAGGCGGAAAAGACGGCGCGGATCGCGCTGGGATTGGCGCCGGAGCTGCCGCCGCTGCTGCTGCACCTGGCCCGGCTGATGATGGCGCGCGAGCGCTACCGCGACGGGCTGGAGTTCGCCGAGCGCGCGCTGGCGGTCACCCCGCACGACGCCGACGCGCTGATGACCGCCGGTTCGCTGCGCTCGCTAATGGGCCGCCACGCGGAGGCGAAGGCGGACTTCGACCGCGCGCTGACGCTGGCGCCGGACGACCACGCGGTGCAGGCGAACGCCGGCTGGGCCGCCCTGCGCCGGGGTGACCAGGGCGCGGCGCTGCACCACTTTCGCGCGTCGCTGCGGCGGGAGCCGGGGGAGCAGAAC
>NZ_JBQGCX010001229.1:0-1513 GCF_052038725.1 Actinosynnema sp. | reverse complement strand
CCTGCTCCTGCACGGCCGCCGTGACCGGGTCGTCGTGGTCGACGATCCACGAGCGGCCGTCCGCCTTGGCGACCAGGGACAGGGAGCCGTCGCCGTCGTCGGCCAGCTTGTCGGCGCGGGGGCGGACGCCGGACGGGAGCGGGTACTCCTCCAGGGGTAGCGGCGTCGGGACGCCGGACCTGACGAGCACGCCGCAGCGGACCTCGCGGCCCGGTGGCACGTAGCGCTCCACCAGGGCCCTGCGGCGCGGCGAGCAGGCGAACGCCGCGTCCAGGGCCGCGCGGTAGTCGGCGCGGTCGCGCACCAGGGTCAGGCCGTCGGAGTTGTCGGCGTCCACCGGCTTGACCACGAAGGGCGGCGGGAGCGGGCAGGGGTCGGCCCCGGTGACCACCCGGCCCTCCGGGACGGGGACGCCCGCCGCCGCGACGACCGCGCGGGTCATCGCCTTGTCCGCCCCCAGCGCCATCACGTCCGGCGGGTTGCCGGGGTACGGCACGCCCAGGGCGTCCAGCAGCGCGCGGAACGTGGTCATGCCGGGCAGGCAGAACAGCTGCGGCACGGCCACGTCCACCGACAGCGACTCGACCACGCCCAGCGCCTCGGGCAGCCCCACCGGCCGGGCAGCCGCCAGCGCCCGCGGCGTCAGGTCCGCCGGGAAGCGCCAGCGGCCGTCCGGGGTCACGTGCGCCACCAGGAACTCGTAGCGCGCCGGGTCCGCCGCCGCGCCGAGGCAACCCCGACCGTACACAGTGGACAGTTCAGCGAAGAACGGGCTCACCGGCGAACCGGTCAGGTGCAGAACGCGAAGCACAGGTCAGTCCCCCGAGGGCGCCACCAGCTTGCCGATGTTGAAGTCCACCCGCACCCAGTCCTGCCCGCGCGCCAGCGCCCGCAGCAGCAACAGCGGCACGTGCACGTGGTGCAGCAGCAGGAACGGCAGCGGGTCGGACCAGTCGAACACCGCCTCCTTGCCGCGCGCCACCACCCGCAGCCGCTCCCGCGCGGTCCCCGGTTCGGACAGGGCCCGCCACAGCTCGTGGAACAGCCAGTACGTCGGCCTGCTCGACGGCAGCGGCCGGATCTGCGGCGCGTCCGGGTCGAGGTAGGCGCGGGCCAGGTCCGGGTGGTCGTGGAACATGGTGATGGCGCTGTGGGTGCGCGGGTTGCACTCGATGGCGAGCGCGCGCCCGTCCGCCGACTCGATGAAGTCGAACGACACCTGCCCGGTCACCCCGGTGGCCTCGGCGAAGGCCCGCACCCAGCGCTCGATCCCCGGCTTGTCCACCATCTCGTAGTTCACCTGGAACGCCGAGGACTCGCAGCACCCGTAGACCACCACGCGCCCGTTCCGGACGGTGCTGTGCGTGCAGTACTCCTTGCCCGCCACGAACTCCTGCAGCACCCACGGGTGCCCGTCCCGGACGTCCTTGCCGCGCAGGAACTCCAGCGTCGCCTCGGGCGTCGGTCGCGGCAGCGGGGTCAGGTCCAGCCGGTTCACCGGGTCGTACGGGAT
>NZ_JBQGCX010001228.1:0-6095 GCF_052038725.1 Actinosynnema sp. | reverse complement strand
GTGGGGTGAGGTGGCGCGGAAGCGGCCTGACGTCACGTGATGTCCGGCGGAATCCACTGCGCCACCAACAGGTCCCGAGAGCAGCGCTCGGGATCGGCGCCCTGGGTGGGGCGGGCGCCACGCGCGGGGGTCAGTCCTCGTCCGCGACGTACCCCAGTTCCTCCGACAGCGCCCGCGCCGCGCGCAGCACGGTCGCCGTCGCCCTGGTGCGGTCGAGCGGGTCGCGCATCCGCGCGCCCGCCGCCGCCAGGGTCACGCTCGCGCCGACGCTGCCGTCGATCGAGCGCACCGGCGCGGACACCGCCCACACGTTGCGGTCCAGCTCGTTGTCGCACACGTCGTAGCCCTGCGCGCGCACCACCGACAGGTGCTCCAGCACGCCCTCGGTGGTGCGCGGGGTGCCCGACGTGTACTCGGTGAGCGGGGCGTTCGCGAGCAGCGCCCGCGCCACCTCGTCCTCCTGGAACGCCAGGATGCTGCGCGCCGACGACGCGGCGTGCAGCGGCATCTCCTGGCCGATCCGGACGAACAGCCGCAGCGGGTGCCTGGCCTCCACGAGCGCCACGCACACCGGCACGTCGCCGATCAGCTCGCTCAGGAACACGGTCTCGCCGCTCTCCCGCGCCGCGACCTCCAGCGGCGCGGGCGGGCGGACGAGCCTGGCGCCGTTCGCCCTGGCCTGCTGGCCGAGCGCGCGGGCGGAGCGGCCCAGGAAGTAGCGGCGGTTGACCGGCGAGCGGGACACGTAGCCGGACTGCTCCAGGGTCGCCAGCAGCCGGTGCATGCTGCCGACGGGGATGTCGAGCTGCTCGTGCAGCTCCTGGAGGCTGCGGCTGGTGCCCGCCGCGGACAGCGCGCCGAGCACGTCGAGCGCTCTTACTACCACTTGCATGGGACGGGTTGCCTCGGCCACCTGACCTCCGGGTGAGGGCGAGAAGTTGATCGCGTGATTCTCACGCCGAGTCGCCCAGCTCACACACCCGGGGTGGCCACCAGGTCACGCGCCGCTGCCGCCGCCACCCGCAGCATCGCCAGCTGCGCGGGCTCGTAGTCCTCCAGCCAGCTGTCGCTCGCGCGGGACGCGTGGGCGACCAGGACGGCCCCGACGCGCAACCCCATCGCGGTCCCGACCGCGAACACGGTCTCGCACTCCATGTCCATGGCGTCGACGCCCATGGCCTCGATTTCCGCCAAACGTCGGGCGGCGCGTTCCTCCATTCGGTCCAACGCTCTGCCCTCTCCGACGTAATAGCTGTCGCAGGAGAGCACGCGAATTCGGTGGGCGGGCCGCCGGAAATGCGCGGGCGCGGCGGCCAGCAGCGCCTCGGAGACCGCCGTCGTGGCGAGGGCGGGGATTTCCGGGTCGGCGTAGTGCCGGGCGGCCCCGCCCTCCCGCTCGGCCTCGGTCACCACGCACAGGTCGCCCGGCTCGATGTGCGCGCCGAGCGCCCCCATGCCGCCGGTGCGGATGACGGTGCGCACGCCGAGGCGGGCCAGCTCGACCACGGCGATCTCGGTGGACGGCCCGCCGATGCCGGTCGAGCAGACCGCGACGGGGGTCCCGCCAAAGGTGCCGACACCCACCCTGAACTCGCGGTTCTGCCCGAGGACGCGGAAGTCGTCGAGCACTTGGGCGGCCCGGTCGACGCGCGCCGGGTCGCCGGGGAGCAGGCACACCTCGGGCAGGTCGCCGGGGCCGCACGGCAGGTGCGGGGGCCGCCCGTCGAGCCAGGGGTCTGCTGCGCTGCGGGCCACCGGGCGCGCTCCTCACCGCCGGACGCGCCGGCACTCATGGTGGAAAGGGGGTTTCCAGATCGGGCAGTCTGTTGGTCGGCCGAACGGCTGTCAACCTCCACTGCGAACGGTCACAGTGGATTTTTCGCGCCGGATAAAGCAGGCTGATCTGCGCTGACGCGAATCGCTACGCAGAGCGATCACCGAGCTGCTGTTCCGGTGAGCACCCACCCCGAGGTGGAAAGGGACTTCCACCGCATGGAACACTCCGGGCCGCACCCCGGAAACCGACCACGATTGCGGAGCCACGACGTGACCCCTCCCGCCCCGAGCGGCGCCCAGCCCGGCGTCCCGGCACCCGCCCCTCCCCGGCCGCTGCTGAGCATCCGAGGCGTCGACAAGCGCTACCGCACGGCCAAGGGCGCGACGGTGCAGGCGCTGGAGGGCATCGACCTGGACATCGCCGACGGCGAGATCGTCGCGGTCATCGGACCGTCGGGCTGCGGCAAGTCGACGCTGCTGCGCATGGTCGCCGGCCTGGACGACGACTACACCGGGACCGTCGAGTGGCGGCGCCCGCCGCGCCCCGGCAAGGACATCGGCTTCGTGTTCCAGGAGCCCGCGCTGCTGCCGTGGCGCACCGTGGCGGGCAACGTCGGCCTGGGTCTGGAGGGCCGCAAGGACCTGGAGGGCGCCGAGCAGCGGGTGGCCGAGCTGCTGGACCTGGTGGGGCTGGGCGACTTCGCCAAGTCCTACCCGAAGGAGCTGTCCGGCGGGATGCGCCAGCGCACCGCGATCGTGCGCGCGCTGGCCTACGACCCGCAGATCCTGCTGATGGACGAGCCGTTCGGCGCGCTGGACGCGATCACCCGCGACCGCCTGCACGACGACATCCTGCGGATCTGGGAGCGCACCAGGAAGACGATCGTCTTCGTCACGCACAGCGTGGAGGAGGCCGCCTCCCTGGCCGACCGCGTCGTGGTGATGTCCGCGCGCCCCGGCCGCATCCGCGCGGTGCACCGGGTGCCGCTGCACCGCGACCGCACCCCCGCCACCCGCGAGCTGCCCGAGTTCGGCCGCTTCGCCGGGATGCTGCGCGGGGAGCTGGCATGAGCGTGCGCGACCTGGTCGACGAGACCGCCGTGCCGAGGGCGCGCGGCCGGTTCGACCTGCGCCGCGCGGGCACGGCGGCGCTGTACCTGGCGGTGGTGGTCGGCGCGTGGCACCTGTACGTCACGCTCGCCGACGTCCCGCAGTACCTGCTGCCCGCGCCCGGAGCCGTCGCCGAGTCGCTGGCCGGGCTGGCGAGCAGCGGCGAGCTGTGGCCGCACCTGGGCTACACGGTGCGCAACATCGTCATCGGCCTGGTCTCGGGCATCCTGATCGGCTGCGCGCTGGGCTGGGTGCTGGCGTCCTCGCCGCGCGCCCGGATGCTGCTCGCGCCGTACGTGGTGCTGTTCCAGGCCGCGCCGAAGATCGCCGTCGCCCCGCTGCTGGTGCTGTGGTTCGGCCTGGGCCTCGGCTCGCAGCTCACGCTCGTGGTGATGCTCGCGTTCTTCCCGATGATGATCGCGATGACCCTCGGCCTGGGCGAGGTCACCGACGACATGCGCGCGCTCGGCCGCGTCCTGGCCATGGACCGCGGGCGGTTCCTGCTGCGCGTGCAGCTGCCCGCCGCGCTGCCCGCCCTGTTCGCGGGCGCCCGGATCGCCGTGATCGACGCGATGACCGGCGCGTTCCTGGCCGAGTACCTGTCCGCGAAGCAGGGCCTCGGCTACCTGATGGTGATGGGCAAGAGCACCTACGACACCCCCCAGCTGCTCGCCGCCGTCCTGCTGACGGTCGTGGTCGGCCTGACCGGGTTCGGCCTGGTCGGGCTGGTCGAGCGGATCGCACTGCCGTGGCGCCGCTAGCCGGGTCCCCCGACCCCTGCCGGGCGCCCTCCCCCTGCTAGAACCCCGCATCCCCGAAGGGAAAAGCATGTCCAGCTCCACCCTGTCCCGCCGCCGCTTCGGCGCCCTGACCGCCGTGGTGGCCACCGCCGCCGCGCTGGTCGCGTGCAGCCCCGCCGACGCGGGCTCGTCCTCGTCCTCGGGCGAGGGCGGCACCAAGAAGGTCACCATGCAGATCGACGGCTCGGCGGTGCCGTACTACGCCCCGCTGTACGCCGCGCAGAAGCAGGGCTTCTTCAAGAACCACGGCCTGGAGGTGGAGTTCACCTACGCCCAGGGCGCGGACATCGTGCAGAACGTCGCCGCGGGCAACGTGGACTTCGGCTTCCCCAACGGCGACTCGGTGATCACCGCGTACGCCAAGGGCATCAAGACCAACGTCGTGCACACCACGTACCAGCAGGGCATCGGCGCGCTGCTGTTCCGCGACGACTCCGGCATCAAGACCCCGGCGGACCTCAAGGGCCGCAAGGTCGGCGTGACCGACCTGGGCAGCGCGAACTACGCGCAGCTGCAGGCGATGCTGGCCAAGGAGAACGTGCCGCTGTCCGAGGTGCAGGTCGAGACCATCGGCACCGGCGCGATCGTGGACGCCATGAAGAACGGACAGGTCGACGCGATCGTCTTCTCCCGGCTGCGCTACTACGCGCTGCTCCAGGCCGGGGTGGGCGTCGGCCAGGTGCTGAGCGACGAGTACCTGCCGTCGTTCGGCAACATCGTCATCGCGAACCCGGAGAAGGTGAACTCCGACGCCGAGACGGTGAAGTCGTTCAACGCGGCCCTGAACGAGGGCATCCAGTACGTGATCGACAACGTCGGCGAGGCCACCAGGATGGCCATCAAGGACTACGCGCCCACGTTCGAGGGCCAGGAGGCCCAGATCGAGCTGATCCTGGACGACGTGTTCGCGCTGACCCTGTGGCAGTCGGCCGACACCGAGGAGCACGGCCTCGGCTACGGCAACGTGGACCGCTGGAACGAGTCCATCAAGGCCCAGGTCGGGTTCAAGCTGATCGACAACGAGTTCAACGCCGACGAGATGGTGAAGAACGTCCGATGAGCTCCCCGACCGCACCGGCGCGCGGCACCGCGCTGCTCGCCGGCCTGGTGTCCCTGGCCGTGGGCATCGCCGCGTGGTGGACCGCCGCGTCGCTGCCGGTCGTGCCGGACTACGTGCTGCCCAGCCCCGGCGAGCTGGTGAGCAGGGCCGTGACCCTGTTCCGCGGCGGCGGGCTGGGCGTGCACCTCGCGCAGACCCTCGCCGAGGTCCTGCAGGGCGTGCTGATCGGCACGGTGGCCGGTGTGCTGCTCGCGGTGCTGTTCGTGCGGCTGAGGTGGCTGGAGAAGCTGCTGATGCCGGTGATCGTCGTGGTCCAGGTGACCCCGAAGATCTCGATCGCGCCGCTGATCGTGCTGTGGCTCGGGCTGGGCATCGGCTCGAAGATCACGCTGATCGCGCTGGTGACGTTCTACCCGATCCTGGTGAACGTCGTGGCCAAGCTGCGCGGGATGCCGACCGCGTTCGACGACCTGTCGGTCGTGCTCGGCATGTCCGGCGCGCGCAGGGCCAGGGTGCTCCAGCTGCCGTTCGCGCTGCCCGCGCTGCTGGCGGGGCTGCGGGTCGGCGTGCTCCAGGCGGTGACGGCGGCGGTGATCGGCGAGTTCATCGGCGCGCAGGCCGGCCTGGGGTACCTGGAGAAGCAGGCTCAGGACAACGACGACATCCAGGTCGTCTTCATCACCCTGATCCTGCTGTGCCTGATCGGCTGGGTGCTGTACGCGGTCGTGGACCTCGTGGAGCGCCAGGTGAAGGCCCGGTTCGACATCGGGTGAGCCGGAGTGGCCGCGCCCCCGCGTCTGTGGGGGGCGCGGCCACCGGCGGAGCACGACCTCGGGGCGCCCCTTCGGGTGGCGCCCCGGTTTTCGCTTTTCCGGGCCGGGTTCCCGGTGCTGATCTCGGAGACCTCGGCCACCCGACCGTTGCGCTGAACGGCTCAGCGGGGTTCGCTCGAACGGACCCGCCGTGATCGGCGGCCGTCGGCCCGCAGCGCGCAGCTCGGCGCGGGTGGACGGGCGGGCGCGCGCGGGCGGGTCGGCGCAGGTGGGTCGGCGCACGCAGCCCGACGCACGCAGGAAGACCAGGCACAGGGAGCCGCAGGGATGACCGAGAACGAGAACGCCGCCTACATCGCCGTGCGGGCGGCGGTGGCCGAGCTGGGCATCGCGCCGGACAGCTACGGGCCGACGCTGAACACGGCGGCCTCGCCGTCGGCGGTGCGCGTGGTGGCGGCGGCGCTGGCCGCCCGCCTCGCCGGGGCCGGGGTGGACCGGGTGGTGGTGTGGAACAGCAGCGACGAGGCGGTGCTGGCGCACGCGGTGGCCGTGGAGCTGGGGGTCGGGGTGAGCCGG
>NZ_JBQGCX010001227.1:0-1782 GCF_052038725.1 Actinosynnema sp. | reverse complement strand
CCGGACAGCCCGCCGAACCCGCGCAGCCCGTCGAACCCGGCGGCCCGACCGGTGAGCACCTTGTGCGCGTACGCCTGGTGGCCGCCGTCGACCAGCAGCACGGCGTGCGGCGAGTCGAACACCCGGTGCAGCGCGATGGTCAGCTCCACCGCGCCCAGGTTGGACCCCAGGTGCCCACCGCGCCGCGACACCTTCTCCACCAGGAACCGCCGGATCTCCGCCGCCAGCGCGGGGAGCGCCCGCTCGGGCACCGCCCGCAGCGCCTCCGGCCCGGTCAGCTGCTCCAGCGAGGTCGGCATCCCCTCAAACCGGGGCTGCGGGGCCCCGTCCGCGTCGGCGAGCGGGGGGCGGGCTGTGCCACCCGGCGCGCCGCTCACCTCCGCACCGCGGGGGGCAGGGTGAACCGGATGGTCTCCACGGTGGTCTCCCGCACCTCGACCCGGTGCGCGTCCAGCACCGCCACGACCTCGTCCACCAGTCCCGGCGGCGCGGACGCCCCCGCGCTCAACCCCACCACGCGCACCCCCTCCAGCCATCGCGGGCGCAGGTCGCGCACGTCGTCGATCAGGTGGGCGGGCACGCCCTCGCGGCGCACCAGTTCCACCAGCCTTGCCGAGTTGGATGAGTTCGCTGAACCGACCACGAGGACCAGATCGGCCTCGCGCGCGACCTCCCGTACCGCCTCTTGGCGGTTCGTGGTGGCGTAGCAGATGTCGTCCGAAGAGGGGCCGCGCAGTGCGGGGAAGCGCTTGCGCAGCGCCGCGACGACCTCGGCCGCCTCGTCCACCGCCAGCGTCGTCTGCATCAGGTAGGACACCCGCTCCGGGTCCTCGACCTCCAGCGCCGCCACCGCCTCCGGGCTGTCCACCAGCAGCACCCGGTCCGGGGCCTCGCCGAGCGTGCCCTCGACCTCCTCGTGCCCGGCGTGCCCGATCAGCACCACGGTGTCCCCGCGCCCGGCGAACCGGCGCGCCTCCGCGTGCACCTTGGTCACCAGCGGGCAGGTCGCGTCCACCACCTCGAACCCGCGCCGGTCGGCCTCGGCGCGCACCGCGGGCGACACCCCGTGCGCGGAGAACACCACCACGGCCCCGTCCGGCACCTCGTCCAGCTCGTCCACGAACACCGCGCCCATCGACTCCAGCCGCGCCACCACGTGCGTGTTGTGCACGATCTGCTTGCGCACGTGGACCGGGCCGCCGCGCCGCCGCAGCAGCTGCTCGACGATCTCCACCGCCCGCTCGACCCCGGCGCAGAACGACCGGGGCGAGGCGAGCAGCACGAGTGGGACTCCCATGGGCGCTCCTGGCTGGTTCTGGTCGGGGCTCGGCGGTCGGTGCTCAGCTGCGAGGGCTCAGCGGTCGCGTCGGGTCATCAGCACGGCGACGGCGTCCAGCTCGCGCGCCGCGACCGGGTCGACGCCCGCCGCCCGCAGGTGCGTCCTGGCCTGCGCGAGCAGCTCGTCGGCCCGCCGCTGGCCCCACGCCCGCGCCCCGGCCTGCTCGACCAGCCCGGCCGCCGCCTCCAGCGCTGCCCCGGCCAGCTCGCCGCGCCCCCGGTACAGCCCGGCCAGCTCGCGCCCGGCCTGGCTGCGCGAGGCCTGCGCGGCCACCACGGGCAGCTACTTCTTGGGGTTGCGCAGGTCCGAGTGCACCGGGTTGCCGGTGGCGGCCGGGTCGCCCCAGATGCCCAGCAGGTCGTCCACGAACTGGAACGCCAGGCCCGTCCGCTCGCCGAACAGCCCCAGCTCGCCCACCTGGTCGGCGGAGCCGCCGCCGAACA
>NZ_JBQGCX010001226.1:0-2789 GCF_052038725.1 Actinosynnema sp. | reverse complement strand
GGCGTGGCGTGCCCGTCGTGCGGGGCCGCGTTCGAGGTCGACCTGGCCGGTGGTCGCCTGGGGGAATCGTGACGTACGCGGCCGACCGCCTGCACGAGGAGGTCGCGTACGTGGCCTACCACTTCCACTGGTCCCGCGACGAGGTCCTGGACCTGGAGCACCACGAGCGCAGGCGGTGGGTCGCGGAGATCGCGCGGATCAACACGAGGGTGAACGAGGGGAGGTGAACCGGGTGCGCTGGGGATTCCGCAGGCGGGGCGGGGAGGCCGGGGCTCCCGCTGGTTCCGCTGGGGGCGCCGGGAGTGCTCGGAGCGCCGTTGACGGGCCGGTCGCGGCGCAGCGCCGTTCGGCGCCGCTGCCGCCGTGGGACGGGGGGTGGCGGGCGGCCCCGAGCGGCGGTGGCGTGTTGGGCGGGCGGGTCCCGGTGGGCGACGGGTTGCGCTTCCGCGACGGCCTCGCCTCCTGGCAGGACCACACGGTGGGCACGGGGCCGATGGGGCACTCGCTCAGGGCGGACGCGCCCGTGGGCGTGGTGCGCGGGGTGGCCCAACTGCGCCCGCTGGCCACGCCGGAGTACGGGGACAGCGGCGATCTCGTCTTCCGCGCCAACGGGGTCGACGAGCCGGGCGCGGGACCGGCGGCGGTGCAGCGGATTGCGGACGGTTCCGCGCGCCGCCGGGCGCAGCGCGCGGAGAAGCCGGTGAGCAGGACTGCCGACAGCTCGCCGAGCGGTGAGCCTTCCGCCGCATCGCCGAGCGTTCGGCCTCCCGCCGCGCCGCCGAGCGTTGAGCCTTCCGCTGCACCGGTCGTGGGCAGCGGGGTGCCGACGCGCGTTGCCACGCCTGGCCGGAAGATGCCAGGGGCCAAGAGGGGCAACTGGATCCAACGCCTCCTCAACCGCGAGCCCGCTACGCGGCCGGAGGACCCCGCGCCCGTTGTGCGGCGACCGGAGACCTCTTCGGCGAGCACGCCGCTGGTCAGCCTGCGGGAACCGGCTGCCGCGCCGCCCGCCAGGGAGTTCGTGCAGCGCCGTGCCGCGACACCGGCGGAACCCGCCGCCCCCACCGCGCCCCAGGTGCAGCGCAGCGCCGCCGCGCAACTCGTGAACCTGCCCAAGCGCACCGTCCGAGTCGTCCCGAACTCGGTCCGCCCCGCCAAGGCCACTCCCCACAAGCCCGCGGCACCGAAGCCCACCGCGCCCAATCCCACTTCGCCGAAGCCCACTTCAGCGAAGCCGAGCACACCGAATCCGGCCGCGCCTGAACCGACCGCGCCCAAGCCGGTCCAGCCCAAGCTGGCCGCGTCCAAGCCGACCGCGCCCAAGCCGACTGCACCCGAGTCGACCGCATCCCGCCCTGCCGCGCCCGAACCCGCAGCGAGCCCTGCTCCGGTGTCCACGGCGAGTGCTCCGGTGGTTGAGGCGAGTGCTGATGTGCAGCGCTCGGTTCCACTGCTGCCGTTGACCCGCCCGCTGATCGCCGCCCGCACCCCGGAGAACCTGCCCACCCGGCAGATCCCCGCCGTGGTCCAACGCGCCACTCCGACGACACGACAGCCGCAGGCGCAAACAAGCACCCCGGTCACCGTCTCCCCACCACCGACCGCCGCCACCCCGGAGCTGCCGCTCGCGACTCAGGCCAAGAACGCCCCGGAGGCCGCTCCCACCGCGGCGCCGGACGTTCAGCGCTCGGTGGACACGACGAAGCCCTCGGCGCGTCCCGAGACCGCCGCGTCGGAACCGAGGACCAGGCCGAGGACCGCGCCCGTGCTGGGCGCCCCGCTCCTCCCCTCGGCTCCAGCCTCGGCCACTCCCGCGACACCGGCACGTCCCGGCGCGGTCCGGCCGAGCGGACTCGGCGCCCCGATCAGCGCCATCCCGGCCAGCGCCATGCCCACCACGAACCCGCTGGCGCCGATTCAGCGCGCCGCCACCAACCGCAGTGACACGCCCCTTCGGCACAGCACCACCAAGAACGGCTCCCACCAGCCGATTCCCGCCAAGCCCAGTACCGCCCCCAAGCCCGATGCCACCCCCGAGCCGACTGCCGCCAAGCCCACCACAGGCGCGCCTGTTGCTGCCACGCCTGCTGCCGCCAAGCCCGCTGCTGCCACGCCCGCTGCTGCCACGCCCCGGGTGATCGGGGCCGATGCGGTGGTTCAACGCATGGTGCCGCTCTCCCCGGACCAGCCGATCGCGAGCCTGCGGGCTTCCTCCGCGCGACCCGCGGTGGTTCATCCTGTGGTCGCCCAGCGCAAGCAGAACTCGCCCCTCGCCTCTCCCAGGGCGGTGGTCAGCCCCACCGGTCTCCCGCTGGTCCGCCCGACCACTCCGGTCCCGGCTCCCGTCCAGCGCGCCACCAGCCCGGCGCCGCTGATCACCAGGAACCCGTTGCGCCCCAAGCTCTCCGCGTCCCCAGCGTCCCCAGCGTCCCCAGCGAGCGCCGATCCGGCGGTCCAGCGCGCCGCGAAGCCTGTTGCGCGCCCCACCCCGGTCGTCCGCCCGACCCCACCCCGCCGCCTGGACACCGGACCGCCGTCCACCTCGGCGCCGCACCAGGTGCCCGCCGTGCCGGTAGTCCCGGTGACGGCGGTCCAACGCGCCTCAACCCCGTGGAACACCGTCCCGCAGGGCAGCGCACCCCAAACCAGTGCAGCCCGCACCAGCACCATCCAGACCGGCACCTTCCAGACCGGCGCAACCCCAACCACCGTTCAGCGAACCGCAAGCCCGAGCACCACGCCCCCGAGCGTCGCAGGCGCGACCACCGGTCCAGTCGCCACCAGCCCGG
>NZ_JBQGCX010001225.1:0-1720 GCF_052038725.1 Actinosynnema sp. | reverse complement strand
AAGTCGGCCAGGTCCGAGTACGCGATGTTGTCGAAGTAGGGGGGGTCGGTCATCACCAGGTCAACCGACCCATCAGCCACGTGGGACAGGCTAGCGGCGCTGCAGACACGCACGTCCACCCGGCCTCGTGGACTGCCCTTGGACGGAACAAACCCTCCGGAACGAGCGTACTCGCGTTCCTCCCGCACCCACGAAGCGGCGCGGGAAACCTGTCTAACCGCGTTGGGAAAGCTGCCACGCCCGGTCCCCTCCACCCACGGATTCAGCTCGACTGGCCGCGGTACATGCCTGAAGGCCCTCAACGCGAACAGCGGGGAGAGCCGTCTGTAGCCGACGGCGTAGCTAGCCAGCGTGCAGTTGGCCTTGAGGTGGTCGCTGAAGGCGATCGACAACGCCTCCCGCACCGGCCCCTCCAGCTGCAGGATTGCGCGGGAGAGCAGCAACAGGTGGAGCTGTTGGCGGGCATTGAAGAAGTCGGTGTAACGGCGGTAGCCATACCGCAGGGGGCGGTCGTCGGAGCGCCCCTCGGCGGGAATGAGCCGCCCTGGCAGGCCCGGGCCACCGTCGGCCAGCAGGGCTGCGACGTGAGCCTCGGCCTGTGCGTAGGCAGCCAAGTCGCTCTCGTCCGCTTTCGAAAAGACGCGGTCGCGCATGGGCACCGGGCGCGACGAGCGCTCCACGGGGATGGTTTCCACGGCGAAGAGCCGGAAGTTCGGCGCCTTGCCCGTCCGGCTGCCGACATCGATCAGGCGCTCCTTGTGGCCGCAGTGCGGACAGGCCGCCTTGCCGTAGTCCACGCGGCCCTCGGTGAGGTTCGTTCGGTCGCCGCAGGCCTTGCACGTGAAGGACTTCCAAGCCTTGGGCACGACCTGAACGTCGCCGCAGGAGCCGCAGAAGACGTGCTTGTGGGAGGCGTCCGCCTCATCGGCGAGGATGAAGTTGGGGTGCGCGTCGAAGTCCCGCCCGCAGGCGGCGCAGGGTACCACTTGGACCCAGAAGTGATGGAGGACTTCCCGGCCGTCGGGGCGGCGGTGATACGGGGAGACGACGGATGCCACCTCTCGTCGAAACTCGGCCAGGGTGCCGTCCAGGTCGGGAAGTGCGGCGAGACGCGACTGGAATGATGTGATCGCCACCGCGACAGGATCCACGTCCACCCCGAGACAGGCCATGCCGAGGCGCTGAGCCTCAATCACTGAGGTGCCGCCCCCTACGAATGGGTCGAGCATC
This sequence comes from Actinosynnema sp., assembly GCF_052038725.1. NCBI lineage: Bacteria > Bacillati > Actinomycetota > Actinomycetes > Pseudonocardiales > Pseudonocardiaceae > Actinosynnema > Actinosynnema sp. The sequence continues at coordinate 490 of NZ_JBQGCX010001225.1, read as the reverse complement.
GTGCGCCCGGTCAGGTCGACACCCTGCTCGAACGCCTCCCAGAAGTCGGTTCCGTCCGGCACGGACGCACCAATCAGGAGTGCTCGAAACGCCGTCCCGAGGCGGCGGGCGAACCACTTGTGAGTGCCGTAGACCGCCTTGGGACGTCGGCCTTCGCGGACGGCGAGCCCGGCTAGGTCGCGGACGGGCAGAGAGCCCGCCTCCAGAATCGTTACGGCTGAACGATTGGGCACCTGTGGTACCGATGTCCGCCCCTCCGCCGTCCTGTTCGCCCGCCGTCCCAACACTCAGCCTCCTATGCACGGTGCAACCATACGGGGAGGTTCCGCACACGCAAACGGCTAAGTTATTGACTCGGGCCGGCTTTCTTTGCGAGTCGCTGGCGCCTCAACGTGCTGTGGTCCTGCTGCCTCTGTTCCAGAAGGTGCCGCCCACACCCGCTACCGCCAAAACTCGCCAGCCGCATCCACCCGGCGCCACCCCGACCGGC
>NZ_JBQGCX010001224.1:0-1704 GCF_052038725.1 Actinosynnema sp. | reverse complement strand
CGCCCGCGACGTCGAGCTGGACCCGGCCCGCCGCACCGTGCGGCGCGGCGGCCAGCCGGTCGAGCTGACCCGCAAGGAGTTCGGCGTCCTGGAGGTCCTGCTCGCGGCCAAGGGCTCCGTGGTCAGCAGCGAGGAGCTCCTGGAGCGGGTCTGGGACGAGAACGCCGACCCGTTCACCACGACCGTCCGGGTCACCGTCATGACCCTGCGCAAGAAGCTCGGCGAGCCTGGCATCATCGACACCGTGGTCGGCTCCGGTTACCGAGTCCCGACGGCAGGCTCCGCTGAAGGCTGAGCTGAGCCGCCGCAGGGGGCCGGGGCTGCGCGCGCGGATCACCCTCCTCGCCACCGGCCTGGTCGCGTTCGTCAGCGCCCTCCTGCTCCTGCTCGGCTGGATGCTCGTCAGCCGGGTGGTCGAGTCGTCGCCGCGCTTCCCCGAGGGCAGCACGGTCGTCGTCGACGGGGTCGAGGTCGACGCGGCCTCCCTCACGGACTTCCTCGGCAGGCAGGCCCAGGACGACGTCCTGCGCTCGGGCAGCGTGGCCTTCCTGTGCGTGGTGGTCGCCGCCGCGCTGCTGGCCTGGACGATCACCGGGCGGGTGCTGCGACCGGTGCACGAGGTCACCGACGCCGCCCGCAGGCTCTCCGCCGAGTCGCTGGGGGAGCGGCTGCGCCTGGTCGGCCCGCGCGACGAGGTCGCGGAGCTGGCCGACACCTTCGACGAGATGCTCGACCGCCTCCAGGCGGCGTTCGACTCGCAGCGGCGGTTCGTCGCCAACGCCTCCCACGAGCTGCGCACCCCCCTGTCGGTGATCCGCACCGAGCTGGACGTGACGCTGTCCGACCCGGACGCGGACGCGGAGGAGCTGCGGCGGATGGCCGGGGTGGTGCGCTCGGCGGGGTTGCGGGCCGAGCAGCTGGTGAGCGCGCTGCTGCTGCTCGCGCGCACGGACGGCATCGGGCTGGCGGTACGGGAGCCGGTGGACGTGTCCGCGCTCGTGGAGTCGGCCTGGCGCGCGGTGCGGGCCGAGGCCGAGCAGCGCGGGGTGCGCCCGGTGTTCCACCTCGCCCCGGCGCCCGCGGTCGGCGACCCGGCGCTGCTGGAGCGCATCGCGGGGAACCTGCTGGAGAACGCGGTGCGGCACAACGCGCCGGACGGGTGGGTCGAGGTGCGCACCGAGGGCGGCCCGGTGTGGACGGTGCTGCGGGTGTCGTCGTCCGGTCAGCTCATCGCGCCGGAGCTGGTGGAGAAGCTGTTCGAGCCGTTCCGGCGCGGTGGCAAGGACCGGACGGCGCGCACGGGAACGGGTCTCGGCCTGTCGATCGTGCGGGCCGCGGTGGCCGCCCACGGGGGGAACGTGCAGGCAGCGGCGGTGCCGGGGGGTGGCCTGTCGGTCACCGTGCACCTGCCGGTCGCCCCCGCGTGAGCGCTCGGACGGGGCTCGTCACAACACTTTTGAGTGGTCCCGGTCACATGATCGCGGGTTTGAGGGCCTCCGCACCGGGTACTACCTGCGAAGACACCCCTCCGGGGCCCGGATTTGTAACCGCGTTGGCATGGGTGTAACTTTCTCCAAGTCGCCAGCGACAAACACCCCGGAACGAGCGGTTGACACCGCGAAACGGGCCGGGTAGAGTTGCGCGGCGTCAAACCCCCAGAACTTAACTGAATGGCTTCTCGCTGCCCCGGTGAAGGAAACGACG
>NZ_JBQGCX010001223.1:0-3009 GCF_052038725.1 Actinosynnema sp. | reverse complement strand
CAGCTGTCCAGTAACAATCTCAAAGGAATCCTCTTGACGAGGATCATAATTTACTGGCTATTCGGCACGCTGTTGAGTTCTCAAAGAACACGCGCACATCATCACGTTCCGCAGCGCGGCCCGATCCGAGGCTAGTGCTTCATTCTACGTTTGCGCTTGAAACCAGACGCCCTTGGCCGCAGCACCTCAAGAAGAGGCCGGGCTGGGTCTTCCGTTTCGCAGGTCACCCACTCTACCACACGATCTGGGAGCTTGGTTCGTGACCCTGGTCTTCCGCCGCGCTCCGTTCCGGTGTTTCCCGGCCCGTTCCGCGCTGGCAGAGAGAAAGTTACACGCACCCGAACCCGAGGTCAAATCGGGGGCGCAGGCCAGTGCCGCAGCACCAAACCGCAGGTCAAGCGGCCTGCGGCAGGCCTACCGACACGCTATCCGACCCGCAGCGGCCACAACAGTGTGACCGCGATCACACCAAATGATGACGAAGGCCGCCGCCCCCAGCGGGGACGGCGGCCTCGGTGAACGAAGAACGCGCAGGTCAGCGAACTGCGGACCGGATCAGCGGCGGACCTTCACGCCCGCGAAGTTCCGCTTCCCGCGCCGCACGACCAGCCACGTCCCGTGCAGCAGGTCCTCGGCGGTGGGCGTCCACTCCTCGTCGGTCACCTTCGTGTTGTTCACGTAGGCGCCGCCCTCCTTGACCGCGCGCCGCGCCGCCCCCCTGCTGTCCGCCAGCTGGCCCGCGATCAGCAGGTCCACGATCGTCGGCGCGTCCGCCAGGGCGACCTCGCCGGACGGCACCTCGGCCATGGCCGCGTCGAGCGTCGACAGGTCCAGCTCCCGCAGCTCCCCCCGGCCGAACAGCGCCTGGCTGGCCGCGACGACCTGCTCCCGCTCGTGCTGCCCGTGCACCAGGTCGGTGAACAGCTCGGCCAGCTTGCGCTGCGCCGCCCGCAGGTGCGGGGCGCTCGTGGTCTGCTCCTCCAGCTCCGCGATCTCCTCGCGGGACAGGAAGCTGAACAGCCGCAGGTAGTGGATGACCTCGGCGTCGCCGACGTTCACGAAGTACTGGTACCAGGCGTACGGCGAGGTCATCGACGGGTCGAGCCACACGTTGCCGCCGCCGGTGGACTTGCCGAACTTCCGGCCCTCGGAGTCCGTGACCAGGGGCGCGGTCATGGCGTGCACGGTGCGCCCCTCGACCTTGCGGATGAGGTCGACGCCGCCGACGAGGTTGCCCCACTGGTCGGAGCCGCCGATCTGCAGCGCGACGCCGTGGTCGCGGTGCAGCCGCAGGTAGTCGTGCGACTGGAGCAGCAGGTAGCTGAACTCGGTGAACGACCTGCCGTCGCTGGCCAGCCGGCGCTTGACCGTCTCGCGGGCGAGCATGACGTTGACCGAGAAGTGCTTGCCGACGTCGCGCAGGAACTCCAGCACCGGCATCGGGCCGGTCCAGTCCAGGTTGTTGACCACGATCGCGCCGGTCGGGCCGTCGTCGAACTCGACGAACCGCTCCAGCTGCCCCTTGATCCGCCCGACCCACTCGGCGACCGTGTCCACCGGGTTCAGCTGGCGCTCGGCCGTGTCGCGCGGGTCGCCGATCATGCCGGTGGCGCCGCCCGCGAGGATCACCGGCCGGTGACCGGCGCGCTGGAAGCGGCGGAGCATCAGCAGGGGGACGAGGTTGCCCGCGTGCAGGCTCGGGGCGCTCGGGTCGAAGCCGCAATAGAGGGTGAGCGGCCCCGAGTCGAGGTCCTTGCGCAGGGCGTCGAGGTCGGTGGACTGCGCGATCAGGCCGCGCCAGGTCAGCTCGTCGAGGATGTGCTCACTCACGCGGACCATTGTCGCCCACCCGGTCCACCGCTTTTGACCGGCACCACTCCCCCACCCGGTGGAACGCGGCGGTGGCGAGGACGGCGGCGTGGTCGGCGGGCGCGTAGCCGTGGCCGGTGAAGCGCTCGACGGCGGTGAGGCCCTTGGCCTTCCGGTGGCGGGAGTCGGTGATGTCCAGGCCGTCGAGCAGCGCGCGGACCTCGTCGGGGCAGCTGTCCGGGACGCTGTGCGGCTCGAACGAGAGCAGCGCCCGCCCTCGCTCGGCGAAGGACAGGGTGGTCAGGGCGTCGACGGTCCAGAACGTGCTCGCGGCGCGGCCGTGCTCGGACAGCCTGGCGAGGAGGGCGGGGTCCGCGCACCGGTGGCCGTTGTCCTCCCAGAGGGCGAACACGCCGTCGACGACCTCGGCGAGGGCGATCCACGGGATCAGCACGCTGTGGTCGGTCTCGTCACGGATGCGCTCCCGCTCGGCGGGGTCGACCGGGGGCGGGCTGATGCCGAGGGCGGCGAGCAAGTGCTCGCGGATGGTCCCGGTGACGACGGTGATGGTGCCGGCCTGGGCCAGGTCGCTGTTCTCGACCCAGCGGTGGTGCGCCCAGGGCGGGGTGGGGCGGTCGGGTTCGGGTTCGCCGCGCAGGCGGTGGCCGAGGCGGTCGGTGCGCTTGTGGATGACCTGGGGCGCGCGGGGCGCGGGCCAGACGGTGATCGAGTAGTGCTCGGTCTCGTCGCCGTCGCGGCTGTTGGCCTCCACGAGGGCGCGGTAGTCACCGGGCCAGGGCGGGGTCTCGGTGGTGCGCGGGGCGTGGGGGGACTGCCAGGCGGGCGGGTCCATCGGGTCGGGCAGGGGTTCGCCGTTCACGGTGGCGCCGCCCCTGGGCGCGGTCCAGCTGATCTCGACGGTCTCGTCGAGGTCGAACCAGGGGGCGGCCGGGGCGCGCACGGCGCGGAAGTCCAGCCTGACCCGCCCGCTCGCGACCCCGGTGCGGATCGCGATGCCACCGTCGATCTCGGTGACCAGGCCGTTCGCCGAGAAGTGAGGACACCGAACGCGGCCGGGGGCTGCGGGACCTCGGGAACGGATCGGGGTCGCGGGGCGGGCCGGGTCGCAGGCGGCCCGCGGCGGCGGCAGGTCCGGTCGGGATCAGGGGGCGCAGTCCGGCGACGTCGGCGGCGATGGCG
>NZ_JBQGCX010001222.1:0-4613 GCF_052038725.1 Actinosynnema sp. | reverse complement strand
GCCGTTGGGGGACGTGCTCAAGCGGTTCGGGCTGCTGTGACCGGGAGTGGGTGGGCGAGTGCTGAAGATCAAGAGCAAGATCAAGATCAAGAGCTGAAGGGCACGCCTCGCCGGCGGGGCAGACCTCCAAAAAAGAGGGGGACGGGCTCTGCCGGCCGGTGACCGTTGGTCCTGTGGTCCGGTTGTACCACTGCGGTGGTCCGGGTCCCTCTTTCCCGTTTGGCCTCCTTTCAGGCAAGCACGCTCGTCAAGACGCCGTTTGGCTCGGGCGGTCTTCCGGGCGGTGCGGCGGCGTCTTGACAAGCGTGCTCGGGCTTCGCCAGGCCAAACGGGAAAGAGGGACGCGGGAATGGGGCTGCGTGGGCTCGCTGCGCTCGCCCCGCAGCCCGCGAAGCGGTCAACCCGTGAAGTCGCCGGGCTGCGAGGCGGTCGGTCTGCAAGGCGGTCGGGTGGTCGGGCTGCTGGTCTGGTCGCGGGTGTGCGGGAGCCCCGGCCACCGTTGGTGGTCGGGGCTCTCGGGGGGCGGGGAGGTGGGGTGAGGTAGGTGTCACCAGGGTTCTGGTCAGGGTGCGCAGGGCTGCCACTCCGAAGGGCTTCGCCATCACGGCGTCCGCGTCCGCCAGGACTGCCGCGTGGTCGCCTGAGCCGCTGGCCACCACGAAAGCGCAGGTCGTGGCCAGGCCCATGGTGCGGAGCCTGGCGATGACCTCGCCGCCGCACAGGTCGGGCAGGCCCAGGTCCACGTAGGCGACCTTCGGGGTGAAGCCTGCCTCCACCAGGGCGAAGGCCGCGGCGGCGCTGTCGGCCAGGCGGACCTCGCAGCCCAGTTTGACCAGGACCCTGCGGTAGACCTCCCGGATGTCCGGGTCGTCCTCCACCACCAGGACCGGGGCGCCCTCCAGCTCCGCGGGGGTCGTCATCTCGGGTCGCCCGCCAGGACTTGCGCGCGGTGGCCCTCCACCGCCGCGTGGACCTTCGACATCAGCTCCGCCTCCGAGAACGGCTTCTCCACCAGGACCACACCGGGGTTCAGGGTGCCCTGGGAGGTCAGGACCGGCTGGGCGTAGCCGGACATGTACACGACCGCGACACCGGGGCGGACCAGGGTGACGCGTTCGCCCAGTTCCTTGCCGAGCATCCCCGGCATGACCACGTCGGTGAGGACGAGGTCGATGTGGCCGTCGTGGTCGTGGGCTGTGCGGAGGGCGGCCATGCCGTTCGGGGCGGTGATGACGTCGTAGCCGTTGCGCTCCAGCAGTCTGCGGGTGACCTCGCGGAGGGCCACCTGGTCCTCCACGAGGAGGATGGTGCCGCCCTCGCCGCCGTCCCGGAGGAGCTCGGGGCCGTCGTCCTCCTCGGGGGACTCGGCCTCGGTGACCGGCAGCAGGACGGAGGCGGTGGTGCCCAGGCCGGGCTGCGAGTAGAGCTGCACGTCGCCGCCCGCCTGCTGGACGATGCCGTAGACGGTGGCCAGGCCCAGGCCGGTGCCCTCGCCCTTGGGCTTGGTGGTGAAGAAGGGCTCGAAGATGCGTTCGAGGACGTCGTCGGTGATGCCCTCGCCGGTGTCGCTGACGCGCAGGCGGACGTACTCGCCCGGCTTGAGCTGGGGGCGCTGGGCGACGGTGACCGGGTCCAGCTCGATCATGCCGGTGTCGACGGTGAGGCTGCCGCCGCCGGGCATCGCGTCGCGGGCGTTGATGACGAGGTTGAGGAGGACGTTCTCGATCTGGCCGGGGTCGGCGAAAGCGCGTTTGACCTCGTGGTCCAGTTCGATGTCCAGGGCGATGTGCTCGCCTATGGTGCGGCGGAGCATGGGCTCCACGCCCGCCACGACGCAGTTGACGTTGAACGGGCGGGCCCTGACCACCTCGCGGCGGCCGAAGACGAGGAGTTGCCTGGTCAGCTGGGCGGCTCGTTCCACGGCCCTGCGGACCTGGATGAGGTCCTCGAGAACGGGGGTCCAGTGCTCGCCGTCGCCCTCGGCGGCCTCGGCCAGCTCCTCTTCCACGAACGTCGTGTAGTTGAGCATGACGCCGAGCAGGTTGTTGAAGTCGTGAGCCACGCCGCCCGCGAGCTGGCCCAGGCTCTCCAGGCGCTCGGCCTGGTTGCGGCGGGCCAGGGCGCGGTCGTCGATGGCGGCGCGCTTGCGCTCCTGGTCCTCCAGTTCGCTGAGCCGCTGCTCGATGTCGCGCACGGTCAGCAGGGCCATCAGCTCGCCGTCGGCCACGACGACGCAGGCGCTGACCTCGACCTGGAACGTGGCGCCGTTGCTGCGGCGGGCGTGCAGGCGGATGGTCTCCGGCATCTGACCCGCCAGCAGCAGGCTCACGAAGTCGCCCCGCTGCCAGCGCAGGAGCTCGCGCGTGGCCTCGGGGGCGAAGTCGGTGGCGCTGCGGCCGATGACCTGGTCCTCGGCGTAGCCGAAGACCGCGAGCATCCGGGGGTTGACCAGCACCACGTCACCGGTCAGGCGCACGACCGCGGCCGGGTCCGGGGACAGGTCCACGCAGGTGCGCAGCGAGGCGAGGTCGGTCTGGACCACCGCGTTCTGGATCATGGCTGCCGCTCTCCGGGCTGGTGCGGCGGAAGCCGCGCCCCCGGGGTGGGGGCGCGGCTGCCGCTTCGGTGGTCAGAAGGTCAGCGACCCGGAGTCGAGCGTTCCGGTGGAAGCCGGGCGCAGGACGTCGAGGATCCGGAGCCGCCACGAGCCGGAGGCGGCCTCACCGGAGGCGTCGACCTTGTAGGTGGTGTTCAGGTTCGCCGCGGTGTCGTTGGCGTTGAGGTTCGCCAGGCGGTACGCGCGGCCCGACGGGCCGAGCAGGTCGATCTGCAGGTCGCCGCGGCTGGGGTGCTTGATCGCCACGGTGACGGACAGGGCGGACGGCGCGCTGCCCGTCAGGCCCGAGACGGTGATGGCGCTGGCCACCGACCGGCTCTGCGGGATGACCACGTCCGCGCCGTTGGTGAAGACCTTCGCCGACGGGGTGGTCGGGGTGGTGGTCACCGGCGGGGTGGTGGGCGTGGTCGTGGTGGGCGGCGGGGTGGTCGTGGTGGCCTGCGGGGCGAACAGCAGGCGGTTCGGCGAGCCGGTCATCGGGTTCTTGACCGCGTTCGGCGTGGCCGAGGAGACGATCTTGGACTCGACCTGGGCCGGGGACAGCGACGGGGTGGCCGACAGCAGCAGGGCCGCGACGCCCGCGACGTGCGGGGCCGCCATCGAGGTGCCGCTGTAGCTGGCGGTGGAGGTGTCGCCGGAGGCGGTGTCGGACACGATGGACACGCCGGGCGCGAAGACGTCCACGCAGGTGCCGTAGTTGGAGAACGACGCCTTGGTGTCGGTGCGGTCGGTCGCGCCGACCACGACGGCCTCGCCGACCCTGGCGGGCGAGACGGAGCAGGCGTCCTTCGGGTTGCCCTGGGCGTCGCCGTTGCCCGCGGCCACCACGTAGGTGACGCCGGAGGCGACGGAGGCGCGGACGGCCTGGTCGATGGCGGAGTTGACGCCGCCGGACAGGCTCAGGTTCGCGACGGCGGGCTTGACCGCGTTGCGGGTGATCCAGTTGAGGCCGTTGACGACCTGCTCGCTGGTGCCCGAGCCCTGGCAGTTGAGCACGCGCACGCCGACCAGCTTGACCTGCTTGGCCACGCCGTAGGTCGTGCCGCCGACGGTGCCCGCGACGTGCGTGCCGTGGCCGTTGCAGTCCTGGCCGTTGCGGCCGTCGCCCACGGCGTCGTAGCCGATGGTGGCCCGGCCGCCGAAGTCGGTGTGGCTGGTGCGGATGCCGGTGTCCACGACGTACGCGGTCACGTTCGCGGCGGTGTTCGGGTAGGTGTACTTGCCGTCCAGCGGCAGCGCGCGCTGGTCGAGGCGGTCAAGGCCCCAGGCGGCGCCGGTCTGGGTGCCGCTGGTGGTCACCTCGGTGACCGGCTCGACGAAGGACACGCGGGCGTCGGCGGCCAGGCGCCTGGCCTGGCGCTCGGTGCCCTCGAACGAGAAGCCCTGCAGCGCGTCGGACCAGGTGACGCGCACACGTCCGCCGAAGCGGGTGACCAGCTTGCTGCCGACCGACCAGGACGCCTCGGGGCTGTCCTTGAGGACGACCAGGTAGCGGTTGCTGACGACCTTCGCGCCGGGGACGGCGCGGATCTCGCCCTCGGCGTCGGCGGCGCCCGCCGCGCCCGCGGAGGCGAGCAGGCCCACCCCGGTGACGACGGCGATGGCGGACGCGGTGGCGCGCTTGCGCCACCTGGTGGACCGGGCGTCCGTGCCCGGCGCCGGGCGGGAAGCCCGGTCGGCCCACTCCCGGTGAGATGCGCTCACGGGAACTCCTCACTCAGAGAGGTCGCACGCGCGCCTCCTGCGCCACGTGCTCTACGAGCGAGGAGTACGGAAGCGATCTCACCTACTTGAGTGAGTTACAGGCTTTTTTTCACTCCTTCGTGGGAAAGCTTAAGAACGTTGCGTATCAAGTGCCACCTTGGTGGTAATTCAGTTGTCCACGAATGGACATTGTGGACTCACCAGGTGCTGTTACGTTCGCGATCGGTTGCGCCCCAGGGGTTTCGGGTGAGACCCGGAGCACGACCGCAGAGGGGAAGGAGAGGAGAGCGGG
>NZ_JBQGCX010001221.1:0-2380 GCF_052038725.1 Actinosynnema sp. | reverse complement strand
GCACCTCGGCGCGCACGTGTTCGACCCGGCCAATGGCGGCGTGATCCTGTGGCAGCACCTGTTCTGGTTCTTCGGTCACCCGGAGGTGTACATCATCGCGCTGCCGTTCTTCGGCATCGTGACCGAGGTGTTCCCGGTGTTCAGCCGCAAGCCCCTGTTCGGGTACAAGGGCCTGGTCTTCGCCACGCTCGCGATCGCCGCCCTGTCGGTGGCGGTGTGGGCGCACCACATGTTCGCGACCGGCGCGGTGCTGCTGCCGTTCTTCTCGCTGATGACGTTCCTGATCGCGGTGCCGACCGGGATCAAGTTCTTCAACTGGATCGGCACGATGTGGAAGGGGCAGCTCACCTTCGAGTCGCCGATGCTGTTCTCGGTCGGGTTCCTGGTGACGTTCCTGTTCGGCGGCCTGTCCGGCATCCTGCTGGCGTCGCCGCCGATCGACTTCCACGTGCACGACACGTACTTCGTCGTCGCCCACTTCCACTACGTCCTGTTCGGCACGATCGTGTTCGCCACCTTCGCCGGGATCTACTTCTGGTTCCCCAAGATGACCGGCCGGATGCTGGACGAGGGCCTGGGCAAGCTGCACTTCTGGACCACGTTCCTGGGCTTCCACGCCACGTTCCTGGTGCACCACTGGCTGGGCAACGAGGGGATGCCGCGCCGGTACGCCGACTACCTCCCGTCGGACGGGTTCACCTTCCTGAACACGCTGTCCACGATCGGGTCGTTCGTGCTGGGCGCGTCGGTGCTGCCGTTCGTGTGGAACGTGGTGCGCAGCCACCGCTACGGCGAGCTCGCGGGCGTGGACGACCCGTGGGGGTTCGGCAACTCGCTGGAGTGGGCCACCTCGTCGCCGCCGCCCAGGCACAACTTCACCGAGCTGCCGCGCATCCGCAGCGAGCGCCCGGCGTTCGAGCTGCACCACCCGCACATGGTCGAGCGGATGCGGGCGGAGGCGCACTTCTCGCTGCGCAGGGGCGGGGAGTCGACCCCGCCGGACCCGGTGACCGAGCAGGCGCTCGCGCCGACCGACCGCAACCGGAAGAACCCCTCGGACGAGTGAACCTTCACCCGTCGGTGGGACGCCGCATCCGCGCTGGGCAGGGGTTCTCCCCCGGTCAGCGGGGCCTGGCCCGCGCCCGAGTGGGTCACCTCACCGGTGGCGGGCTCAGGACCGGGCGGCCGGTGCCGTAGCGGATCAGGTGCAGCCAGCACCGTAGTTCCGCGAGAGGCTTGTCATGAAACTGTCGGATGTCCGCATCGGCACCAAGGTGCTGCTCGCGGTGGGCGTGGTGGCCCTCGCCTCGGTGCTGACCGGCGTCACCGGCCTGGTGAAGATCGAGTCCTTGCAGGACACGAACGACACGCAGCTGAGCCGGACCGTCCCCTACCTCAACGGCCTGCAGGAGGCCGCGCTCCAGGCGAAGGCCGCCGCGAACGACGAGCGCGGCTACCTGCTGACCGGCGAGCAGTCCTACCGGGACAGCTTCGAGAAGCGCTTCACCGCCGTCGCGGACGCGCTGCGCAGCTCCGAGACCTCCACCCAGCGCCCCGAGCGCAAGGAGGCGGTCGCGAAGGTCCGCGCCGAGCTGGAGAAGTGGCACGCCTCGGTGACCGCCGAGCTGGACCTGTTCGCCACCGACCGGGTGGGCGCGGTCACCGCGTCCACCACCGTGAACCGCGACCTGCGCAAGACCTACGAGGACGTGCTGACCGTCGAGGTGCAGGCCGCCGTCGACGACCTCGCGTCCAGCACCGACTTCAACGAGACCGTCGAGTCCGCGCAGCTGCAGATGGTGCTGATCCTGGTGCTGGGCACGCTCGCGGGCGTGGTCGTGGCGCTGTGGATCGGTCGCCGCATCTCGCGCCCCGTCAGCGAGGTCGTGACCGTGCTGAACAAGGTCGCCGACGGCGACCTGACCGGCCGCGTCGACGTGCGGGGCAAGGACGAGGTCGCCCAGATGGGCGAGGCGCTGAACCGGGCCGCGTCCAGCATGGAGCAGGCCGTGCGCACCATCGACCAGTCGGCGTCGGCGCTCGCGAACGCCGCCGAGGAGCTGCACACCACCAACGCGGAGATCGCCCGCAGCGCGCAGGAGGTCGACGCGCAGGCCAACCAGGTCGCGACCTCGGCGCAGGACGTGTCGGACAACATCTCGACCGTGGCCACCGGCTCGGACCAGATGAGCGAGGCCATCCGCTCGATCTCCACCAGCGCCTCCGACGCCGCCGACGTGGCGTCCCGCGCGGTGGCCGCCGCCCAGAGCACCACCGCCACGGTCGGCGAGCTGGGGCAGTCCAGCGCGGAGATCGGCGACGTCATCAAGGTGATCACCTCCATCGCCGAGCAGACCAACCTGCTGGCGCTGAACGCCAC
>NZ_JBQGCX010001220.1:0-1585 GCF_052038725.1 Actinosynnema sp. | reverse complement strand
GCGAGATCGAGGCCGACCGGGCCAAGCCGCGGGCCAACGCCCGCCTGATCACCGGCATCACCCTGTCGGTGCTGGTCTTCCTGTCCCTGTCCGGGGACTACATCGCCCCCTACGGCAGCCCGATCGGGCAGGTCCTGCTCGGCACCTACCTGGCCACCTACGTCGGGATGCTGATCTGGCTGCGCAAGATGGCCGAGGGAAAGCCCATGCCACGGTTCATCGGCACCTCGGTCGCGCAGGAGACACCATGACCGCCCTGCAGCTGCTCCTGGCCGCCGGCGGGCTCGTCGGGGCGGGTTTGGCGCTGGTGCTGTTCCAGCTGGCCCCGTCCCACCCCGACCTGGGGCAGGCCCTGGCCCGGCTCTCACCGGCCGGTGCCCGCGAGGCCCAGAACGCAGCCAAGGCCTTGGCCCAACCACAGGTCAAGGGCAGCGACGACATCCGCGACGTGCTCGGCGCCTGGGGCGCCCGGCACCTCCCCGCCCGTCTGCGGGGCAAGGTGGCACCGGCCGACCTGGCTGTCCTGGGCATGACACCGGCACGGTTCTACGGCGAGAAGATCACGTACGTTTTCATCGGCCTGGTCGCCGGTCCGGTCCTGTCCGCCGCGGTCCTGTTCTCCTTCTCCATCCCGCTGTACGTCCCGGTGGTCGCCACCTTGGCCCTGGCCGCCGCACTGTGGTTCATCCCGACCTACAACGTGCTGACCGACGCTCGCGACGCCCGGGTCGAGTTCGCCCGCTCCCTGGGTGCCTTCGTCGACCTGGTCGCCCTCGAGATGGCCTCCGGGTCAGGCCCGCGGCAGTCGATGGAGGCCGCCGCCGCGGTCGGGGACTCCTGGGTCTTCCGCCGGATGCGCGAAGAGCTGGCCCGCACCCGCTGGTCGGGGATTACACCCTGGGACGCGCTGCGGCACCTGGGCAACGAGATCGACATGCCCGACCTGCACGAACTGGCCGACATCATGCGCCTGTCCGGGGAGGACGGAGCAAGGGTCTACCCCCAGCTTAAGGCCCGCGCCGCCAGCATGCGCTCGGCCATCCTGACCGCGCAGAAGACCCGCGCCAACGAGGTCAGCGAACGCATGACCCTGCCGATGACCCTGCTCGGAATGATCTTCCTGGTCATCCTCATCACCCCCCAGATCCTGCGCATGGTGGGGAGCTGATCGACGCGAGCCCCCCGACTGCGCGCCCAGCGCACACCCGGACCCGAAGCCACGTTCCACACCATCACGAAGGGGAGAACCCATGAAGAAGTCCACCCTCAGGTACAGCGCCTCGGCGCTGGCCGTTCCGCAGCGTCTGCGCCCGCAGATCACCGCCCGAGGTGAGCGGGGATCCATCTCGGTGGAGACCGTCGTCATCGCCCTGGGCCTGTTCGCCTTGGCCACGGTGATCGTCGGCCTGCTCACCGCCTGGGCCACCGGCAAGCTGGGCGGCCTGACCTGATGACCCGGCGGCTCGGCCTGCGGTCCCGGGCGGTGGTGGGTGTCCTGCGCGCCGCCGGCAAGGACCGTGGTTCGAGTTCGGTCGAAGTCGTCGTGCTGCTGCCGCTGGTCTTCCTGCTGCTCTTCGCGATGGTG
>NZ_JBQGCX010001219.1:0-1736 GCF_052038725.1 Actinosynnema sp. | reverse complement strand
GGCGGACACCAGCTCTGCCGCCCGAACACCGGAACACCCCCGTTCGCCCCTTCGTGGCGCCCCGACGAAACTAACGCTACATTTGGTTGCGTTAGCGTTGTCGATCTTCCCACCCCACCGGGAGAACCCCATGACCACCGTCCTGATCTCCGGAGCCGGGATCGCCGGCCCCGCGCTGGCGAACCTGCTCACCCGAGCCGGCTTCCGGGTCACCGTCGTCGAGCGCGCGAAGGGCCTGCGCACCGGCGGCTACCCCGTGGACGTCCGCGGCCCCGCCGTCGAGGCGCTCCGCCGCACCGGCGTCCTGGACGCCGCGGCCGAGGCCCACGTGGACCTGCGCCGCATCACCTTCCTCACCGACGGGGGCGAGCCGTTCGCCGAGATCGACCCCCTGACCATGACCGGAGGCTCCGAGGGCCGCGACATCGAGGTCCCCCGAGGCGTCCTCACCCACCTGCTGCACGCGGGCGCCGGGGACGACGTCGACTACCGCTTCGGCGAGTCGATCACCGCGCTGACCGACCGGGGCGACGACGTGCGCGTCACCTTCGCCAACGGGCGCGAGGAGGCGTTCGACCTGGTCGTCGGCGCGGACGGCCTGCACTCCCCGGTGCGGCGCCTGGTGTTCGGCGACGAGTCGGACTTCCTGCGCCCGCTGGGCCTGTGCTTCGCGGGCTTCACCATCCCCACGCCGGACTCGATGGTCCGGGAGGCCCGGATGCAGAACGCGCCCGGCCGCATCGCCGCGATCTACGCCCCGGACGGCAGCGGCCGGTCCCACGGCTTCCTGACCGCGGTCGCCGAGGGCCCGCTGGCCACCGCGCGCAGCTCCACCGGGGAGATCGTGGCGGCGGTCCGGGAGGCGTTCGCGGGCAGCGCCGGGATCGTGCCGGGCCTGCTCGACGCGCTGGACCGCGCCGACGACGTGTACGCGGACTCGGTCTGCCAGGTGCGGATGGACACCTGGTCGCGCGGCCGGGTGGCCCTGGTCGGGGACGCCGCGTTCGCCCCGTCGTTCCCCACCGGCCAGGGCACCAGCCTCGCGCTGGTCGGCGCGTACGTGCTGGCGGGCGAGCTGGCCACCCGCGCCACCCACACCGAGGCGTTCGCCGCCTACCGGGAGGTGCTGCGCGACTACGCGGACCTCAACCACGGGCTCGCCGACAACGGCGCGGCCAGGCTGGTCCCCCGCACCGAGGAGGCCCTGGCCGCCCGCAACGCCGCGCTGACGTCACCGGCCGAGGGCGACCCGGCGCCCGAGCAGAACCACGCGATCAACTCGCTGGAGCTGCCGGACTACGATCGCCTGGCACGGCTCTAGGCGCGTCGCGCGCGGCCCCGGAACACCCGGCCGGGGCCGCGCGTGGCCGCTAGGACCTGGGCACCGCCCGGATGCCCGCCAGCACCACGTCCACCAGCAGTTCGGCGCGGGCGCGGGTTAACTCCCCGCCCAACCGCGCCCGCTGGTGCACCGCCCCGCTCAGCGGCCCGTCGCTCTGATCGGCGTCGGCCAAGGGCAGCTGCCCGTCCGCCACCGCGCGGTCCAGCCTGCGCTGCAACGACTCCAACCGCCCGGTCCACACCCCCCGCAGCAGCTCGCGCAGCTCGCCCTCCTCGCTGATCCCGGCCCACCGCAGCGCGTTCAGCGCCCGCCCCTGCGGGCTGCCCGCCACCGCGCCCAGCGCGCACAGGTACTCCACCAGGTCCGCGCGCAGGTCACCGGTGTCGGGCAGGGG
>NZ_JBQGCX010001218.1:0-5535 GCF_052038725.1 Actinosynnema sp. | reverse complement strand
GGTCGGCGGCCCGAGGAGCTGCCCGCGCGGGGCGTGCCGCGGGGCTCGACCACCGGGACCGCGTCGGCCGTGGTCGCCCCCGGCCGGGACCTGCTGCGGTGGGGCGCGGACTTCGGCGGGGCGTCCGCGTTCGGCCACGGGTCGCTGCCGTTCGCGACGCCCGGCCTGCTCTCGCCCGTCCCGCGCGGCGAGACCGGGGGACCCGGCGCCGGGCACGGGCTGCCTCGGGCCGCCGACCGCGAGGACGTCCGCGAGGCCGGGCGGGCGCAGGCGCTGCCGGGGCCGGCGAACGGGGTGGCGACGCCGGTGCTGCTGGCCGTGGTGCTGCTGGCGTGCGTCACGGGCGCGCTGGTGCGCACCTGGGTGCTGCGCCGCCCGTCGATCCGCTGAACCACCCCGACCAGGACCTCCGCCAAGGCTCCGACCAGCGGCGGGACCGGGAGCCCCAGCGGAACCGGGTGATCTTGAACCACCCTGGTTTCCCGGCTCCCGCGCGCTCGAAACGCACCGGCGACCAGTCGGTTTCACCGACCGGGCCGAACCCCTGTAGGCTGTTCGGGTTGCTGACGCGACGACCCTCCTGCCACGGAAAGCCCGTGGCCGTGAGTCCACAGGAGGTGAGTGGTCTTCATGCGTCATTACGAAGTGATGGTCATCCTCGACCCCAGTCTCGACGAGCGCACGGTCGCGCCCTCGCTCGACACGTTCCTCAACGTCATCCGCACCACGGGTGGCAACGTCGAGAAGGTCGACGTCTGGGGCAAGCGCAGGCTGAGCTTCGAGATCAACAAGAGCGCCGAGGGCATCTACGCCGTCCTCGACCTCCTCTCGACGCCCGAGGCCGTGAAGGAGCTGGACCGCCAGCTGGGTCTGCAGGAGACGGTGCTGCGCACCAAGGTCCTGCGCCGCGAGCCCGCGAAGGCCGCCAAGGCCGCTGCCAAGGCAGCCGCGAAGGCCGCCGCGAAGGCCAAGGCCTGAGGGAGAACCGGACATGGCAGGCGAGACGACGATCACGGTGGTCGGGAACCTGACCTCCGATCCGGAACTGCGCTTCACCCAGTCCGGTGCGGCGGTGGCCGGTTTCACGGTCGCCTCCACCCCGCGCACCTTCGACCGCCAGTCCGGCGAGTGGAAGGACGGCGAGGCGCTCTTCCTCCGCTGCAACGTGTGGCGCCAGGTCGCGGAGAACGTGGCCGAGACGTTGACCCGCGGTTCGCGGGTGATCGTCACGGGCAGGCTCCGCCAGCGCTCCTTCGAGACGAAGGAGGGCGAGAAGCGCACCGTCGTGGA
Source organism: Actinosynnema sp. (assembly GCF_052038725.1). Classification (NCBI taxonomy): domain Bacteria; kingdom Bacillati; phylum Actinomycetota; class Actinomycetes; order Pseudonocardiales; family Pseudonocardiaceae; genus Actinosynnema; species Actinosynnema sp. Next base: position 4,245 of record NZ_JBQGCX010001218.1, on the reverse strand, counting down.
GCTGGAGGTCGACGAGATCGGCCCCTCGCTGCGCTACGCGACCGCGAAGGTCAACAAGGTGAGCCGAGGTGACGGCGGCGGTGGCGGCTACGGCGGCGGCCAGCAGCAGTCCCGCGGTGGCGGCGGTGGCGCCCCTGCCGACGACCCCTGGGGCTCCGCGCCCCCGGCGGGTTCCGGCGGCGGTTTCGCCGACGAGCCTCCCTTCTAGACCAGCACAGGTCACCCCAGAACTTCACCGCGTCACTCCAGGAGTACACACATGGCCAAGCCGCCTGTGCGCAAGCCCAAGAAGAAGGTCTGCGCGTTCTGCAAGGACAAGAACGCCAACCTGATCGACTACAAGGACACCACCCTGCTCCGGAAGTACATCTCGGACCGGGGCAAGATCCGCGCTCGTCGGGTCACCGGCAACTGCAGCCAGCACCAGCGCGACGTCGCCGTCGCGGTGAAGAACGCCCGCGAGATGGCGCTGCTGCCCTACACCTCGACCGCTCGCTAAGAAGAAGGGGGATAACACCGTGAAGCTCATCCTCACCGCTGATGTCAGCGGCCTCGGTGGCCCCGGCGACATCGTCGAGGTCAAGGACGGCTACGGCCGCAACTACCTGCTGCCCCGCGGCCTGGCGATCCTCGCCACCAAGGGCGCGGCCAAGCAGGTCGAGGTCATCCGCCGCGCGCAGGACACCCGTCGCGTCCGCGACCTGGACCACGCGAAGGAGATCAAGGCCTCCCTGGAGGGCTTGGGCTCGGTCTCGCTGAAGGCCAAGGCCGCCGCGGGCTCCAAGAAGCTGTTCGGCTCCGTCACCTCGTCCGACGTCGTGTCCGCGGTTCGCGCCGCGGGTGGCCCGACGCTGGACAAGCGGTCCGTGGACCTGGCGGGCCACATCAAGACCCTGGGCAAGCACTCGGTCACCGTCCGACTGCACCCCGAGGTCACCGTGTCGCTGCCCGTCGAGGTCTCCCCGGTCGGCTGAGCGCGCTCCGGAAGCGCCGTCCGCCCCGTCGCGGGGCGGGCGGCGCTTTCTGCTGAGTTGTCCACAGCCCCTGTGGAGAACCTGCTGTGACGGGGTGACCACGACACGCCGTGAGGCGAGTAACACGCGACACGCCGAAGTTGTGACCCACTAATTTCTCCACAACTGACTCACAGGGTCTGACCTGGGAATTTTGGAATCACAGGTCGAGTTGTCCCCAAGTTGTCCACAGGTTCGAGGCGACCTGTGGTCAGCTCGGCCAAACCATCCCCAAGTTCTCCACAGGCTTGTCCACAGGCCCGGTTGCTTGGTCCGTCCGGGTGGCTCTAGCGTCCCTGTGTCGCTGTGCGTGGCTCCTCGCCGATACCGGGGAGCCGGGGTAGAACGGTCGGCACGAACGGATTGGGGTGGGTAGCTGTGGCGGTGGTGGACGACCGGGGCATGGCCGAGCCAAGCTTCGAACGGCAGCCGCCCCAGGACCTGGCCGCGGAGCAGTCCGTGCTCGGCGGGATGCTGCTGAGCAAGGACGCGATCGCCGACGTCGTCGAGGTGCTCGCGCCGAACGACTTCTACCGCCCGGCGCACCAGGCGGTCTACGACTGCGTCCTCGACCTGTACGGCCGGGGCGAGCCCGCCGACCCGATCACGGTGTCCGCCGAGCTGGAGCGCAGGGGCGAGCTGCTGCGGGTGGGCGGCGCGCCGTACCTGCACACCCTCATCGCGACCGTGCCCACCGCGGCGAACGCGAGCTACTACGCCGAGATCGTCGCCGAGAAGGCGGTGCTGCGCAGGCTCGTCGAGGCCGGGACGCGCATCGTGCAGCTCGGCTACAACGGCGCCGAGGGCGCCGACGTGGACGAGGTGGTCGACCGGGCGCAGGCGGCCATCTACGAGGTCACCGAGCGCCGCACCACCGAGGACTACGCGGTGCTGGAGGAGCTGCTCCAGCCCACCATGGACGAGATCGACGCCATCGCCTCGCGAGGCGGCTCGTCCCTGGGCATCCCGACCGGCTTCGCGGACCTGGACCAGCTGACGAACGGCCTGCACGGCGGTCAGATGATCATCGTCGCGGCCCGCCCCGGCGTCGGCAAGGCGCTGGCCCTCGACACCCCCCTGGCCACCCCGACCGGGTGGACCACGATGGGCGAGGTGCGGGTCGGCGACCTCCTGCTCGACGCGGACGGCCTGCCGACGCGGGTCGTCGCGGCGACCGGGGTGATGCGGGGCAGGCCGTGCCACGAGGTGGTGTTCTCGGACGGGTCGGTGCTGCTCGCCGACGCCGAGCACCAGTGGCTGACCGGCGCGCCGGGGGCCTCCGCCGTGCGCACGACCGCCGAGCTGGCCGAGGCGCTCCGCCGGGGCGAGACGCCGTCGGTGGCGGGCGCCGCGCCGCTCGCGCTCCCCGACCGGCCGCTGCCCATCGCGCCGTACTCGCTGGGCGTGCTGCTCGGCGGCCACGTCGCGTCCGCGCGGTTCACCTCGGAGGACGCCGAGGTGCTGTGGAACGTCGAGTCGGACGGCTACGAGGTGCGCGCCTCCCCGGCCTGCCAGGGCTGCGGCGCGGCGTCGACCGGCGTGCGGGACTGCCCGGAGTGCCACAGCGAGCGCGGCACCCTCCAGGGCCTGCTGCACGGCGCGGGCGTGCTGGGCTCCGAGCGGGTGCCCGCCGAGTACCTGCGGGCGTCCGAGCCCCAGCGGCGCGCGCTGCTGGCCGGGCTGCTGGACACCGCGGGGACGGTCGCCGAGGACGGCTCGGTGCGGTTCGAGGCGTCGGGCGCCGGCCTGGCGCGGGACGTGCGCGAGCTGGTCGTCGGACTGGGCTACCGCTGCGCCGGGGACGGGGTGGTGGTCGGCTTCGAGGCCGGGGACGACGTGTTCCGGGTGGAGCGCAAGCGGCTGGAGCACAAGGACCGGGGGCAGCGCGCGGGCGCGGGGACCCGGTTCGTGGTGGGGGTGCGGCCGGTGGCGAGCGTGCCGGTGCGCTGCGTGGAGGTCGACAACGCCGCCCACCTGTACCTCGCGGGCCGGTCGATGATCCCGACGCACAACTCGACGCTGGGGCTGGACTTCGCCAGGTCCTGCTCGGTCAAGCACGGGCTGACCAGCGCGATCTTCTCGCTGGAGATGAGCCGCACGGAGATCGTGATGCGGATGCTGTCCGCCGAGGCGCGCATCCGCCTCGGCGACATGCGCGGTGGCACGATGAGCGACGACGACTGGACCCGGTTGGCGCGGCGGATGAGCGAGATCAGCGAGGCGCCGCTGTTCGTGGACGACTCGCCGAACCTGACCATGATGGAGATCCGGGCGAAGGCGCGGCGGCTCAAGCAGCGGCACGACCTGCGGCTCGTGGTGGTGGACTACCTGCAGCTGATGTCGTCGGGCAAGAAGTCCGAGTCGCGCCAGCAGGAGGTCTCGGAGTTCTCCCGGAACCTGAAGCTGATCGCGAAAGAGCTGGAGGTCCCGGTGATCGCGATCAGCCAGCTGAACCGAGGCCCTGAGCAGCGCACCGACAAGAAGCCGCAGCTGTCCGACCTCCGCGAGTCCGGCTCGCTGGAGCAGGACGCCGACATGGTCATCCTGATCAACCGCCCGGACGCGTGGGAGCGCGACGACCCGCGCGCGGGCGAGGCCGACCTGATCATCGCCAAGCACCGCGCGGGCCCGACCGCGACGATCACGGTGGCCCACCAGCTGCACTACAGCCGGTTCACGGACCTGGCCCAGGGCTGATCGGCGGGGTCGCCGGGCGGGCGCCGCCCGCCCGGTGACCGCCCCCTTCGTCACGGCTGAACGGCCGTCGCGGTCACCGGGCCGACCTCGGCGCGCCGGTCTCCGCGCGCCGGACCGGTCGCTCGACGCCCCCGCCCGGTCCCGGCAGCCCTCCCCGGCGGCCGGTCCCGACCGTAGCCGGCGGGCGCCGGGCGGGACGAGTTGCGGACCGCGCGGTCAGCGGGCGCGGCGGTTTCCCGGTGACGGGTGGGCGTGGTCCGCCGCAGGTCGCGGCGGGGTGCCGCGAGCGGGGGTCACAGCGGAGCCGAGGGCCCGCAGGGCGAGTCGCAGCTCGTGCTTGGCGCTGGGCGCGTGCAGCAGCGAGCGGCCGAGCGCGCGTTCGACCTCGGTCAACCGCTTGCGCGTGGCCGGTGCGGAGGTGCACGGGGTCGACGCGGTGGCGGGCAGCCGGGTGTCCGCCCGCAGCCAGGCCCGAACCGTCTCGACGCCTGCGGCCGGGGGGGCCAGCAGGGCGTCGCGCGGGCCCGCCGGAACC
>NZ_JBQGCX010001217.1:0-1837 GCF_052038725.1 Actinosynnema sp. | reverse complement strand
GCAGGCGGCGCCGACGCACGAGCCGGGCCCTGCTGTGGCAAGACCTCCACCCGCGGCGGCTGCGGTGGTGATGACGACCGCGGTCGCACCCACCACCACGGCGGCGATGCCCGCCACCGCGGACAGACGACTCAAACGCATGACCCCGATGGTGAGGCACTCACCCTTTCGGACCAGCGACTGGTGAGCTGCATCACGCTTAAAACGAAGTGGCCTACCCGATGGGGTGAAGCCTGCCTAAAATCCTCAGTTTTCCCTGGTACTGCCTCCCTCGCGGTGTGCGGCGAGCTCTGTGGACGTCATCCCCACCCGACGGGGTCGTGATCCACATGTACGCGGCGCGTGGTGGTCTACGGGGTAAACGGTAGAGATTTCGGCGGGCGTTCGCCGCACAAAGCGGCCCTGGGGAGAGGTCTATTTAGAGTTCACCCGTTAGGGCATCCGGGGTAGTTTGCGGCGTCCAACTGGATTGCTCTGACCTGCGAGAACTCACCGGCGCGGAACTGTCACACCCGACTGCCAGACTCCCGGACCATGCGTGAGGTGGGCGCTATCAGCTGATCCGGGAGCTGGGGTGCGGCGGCACGGGTGTCGTGTGGCTCGGGCAGGACACCGTGCTCGGGCGGGACGTTGCGGTCAAGGAGCTGCTGCTGCCGGTGGGAGTGCCAGAAGCCGAACGCGTGGTCTACCGCGAACGCGTGCTGCGCGAGGCCAGGATGGCCAGCAGGCTCTCCAACCCGGCCGTGGTCACCGTCCACGACCTGATCACCGAGCACGACCAGACCTACGTCGTCATGGAGCTGATCAAGGCCCCGACGCTCGACGACCTGGTCGAGCGGGACGGTCCGCTGTCCCCGCGCGCGGCGGCGGTGCTCGCCGGGCAGCTGCTGGCCGCGCTGGGGTCGGCCCACGAGGCCGGGGTCGTGCACCGGGACGTCAAGCCGGGCAACGTGATGGTCCCCGCCAAGGGCTCGGCCAAGCTCACCGACTTCGGTATCGCCCAGTCGTTCGACGACCCGAGGCTCACCGCGACCGGTTCGCTGATCGGCTCACCCGCCTCCATGTCCCCGGAACGCCTCTCCGGAGCCCCCGCGTCCCCGGCCCGGGACCTGTGGGCGCTGGGCACGACCCTGTTCTACGCCACCCAGGGCAGGGGCGCGTTCGAGCGCGAGACCACCTCGGCGACCCTGCTGGCGGTGCTCAACGAGCGCCCGCGCCCCGAACTGCCGCCGGGTCCGCTGTCCGGCCTGGTCAACGCCCTGCTCGACCCAGACCCGACCCGCCGCCTGACCACCGAGCGCGCCGCGGCGCTGGCCGAACGGGCGGCGGGGGAGTCCGCCGACCCGGCTACCGTCCGAGTCCCACCCGTCCACCCGACCACGCCCCTCTCCTCCGCACGTGGTGACGGCGACGCCTTAGGCGGCAGAACGCGCCCCACCCCGCGCGGTGCAGAGCCAGCCGCCGAGCCCCGACGCGCGACGACCAGCGCGGGTCCGTCCCTCGTCCGGGAGGTCGAGCACGAGCAGCGCAAGGGCCTGGCCATCTCGGCGACCCTGACCACCCTCTTCGTGCTGGGCGCGGTCGCCCTGCTCTGCGTCACCGTCTTCAAGCCCATGATCAACCTGAACCTCGACGACCTCGACCTGATCGGCCCTGCCTCGTCACCCACCAGGCAACCGGTGCTCACCCTCGGGACGGGCGGCGACATCGAGTCCGACTGGCTGCCGCTCTCCTCGAAGCAGTGCCTGAACGGCTGGCTGCCCACGAAGGGCGCCCCGGAGATCGAGTCGGAGAACCGGGGCGGCTGCTACGGCGAGCACGACGTCCAGCTGATGGA
>NZ_JBQGCX010001216.1:0-6635 GCF_052038725.1 Actinosynnema sp. | reverse complement strand
CAGTGCTTGCCCACGACGCGGCACAGGACGGCTCCGCTGCCCTCCTCGGCGGCGCGGGAGACCAGGCGGCAGTCGTACACGGCGTCGTAGAGCGCGGTGCGGATGTTGTCGCTCATGCCGCCGTCAACGCTGACGTAGCGGCGGGTCGCGCCGGCGTCGAGCTGGACGTCCTTGATGGTGCCGACCTCGTAGAGCGTCACCGTTCCGGGGCCCACGATCGCCCGTCCGGGTTCGACCGCGAGCTTCGGCACGGGCAGCCCGGCGCGGTCGCACTCCTGGGTGACGATGTCGCGCAGCTGGGCGGCCAGCACGGCGGGCGGGGGCGGGTCGTCGTCGGCGGTGTAGGCGATGCCGAGGCCGCCGCCCAGGTCGAGCGTGGTCAGCTCGTCGAGCAGGGTCGGGCCGTGCTCGGCGCGCAGCTCGGCGAGCAGGGACACCACGCGGCGCGCGGCGACCTCGAAGCCGCTGGCGTCGAAGATCTGCGAGCCGATGTGGCTGTGCAGGCCGACCAGGCTCAGGCCCTCGGCCTTGACCACCCGGCGGGCGGCCTCGGCGGCGTCGCCGGAGGCGAGCGAGAACCCGAACTTCTGGTCCTCGTGCGCGGTGGCGATGAACTCGTGGGTGTGCGCCTCGACGCCGACCGTGACGCGGATCATGACCTGCTGGACCCGGCCGCGCTCGCGGGCGACCTGGTCGAGCCGGGCGATCTCCTGGAACGAGTCGAGCACGACCACGCCGACGCCCGCGTCGACGGCCGCCGCCAGCTCGGCGAGCGACTTGTTGTTGCCGTGCAGCGCGATCCGCTCGGGCGGGAACTCGGCGCGCAGCGCGATGGCCAGCTCGCCGCCGCTGCACACGTCGATGCTCAGGCCCTCCTCGGCGACCCAGCGGGCCACCGAGACGGACAGGAACGCCTTGGAGGCGTAGTGCACCAGGGACGGGTCGCCGAAGGCCTCGGCGTGCTCGGCGCAGCGGGACCGGAAGTCGGCCTCGTCCATGACGAACAGCGGGGTGCCGTGCTCCTCGGCGAGCGCGCGCACGTCCACGCCGCCGAGGGTGACGACGCCGTCGGCGCGGCGCTCGGCGTTGCGGGGCCACACCCGTTCGGGCAAGGCGTCCAGCTCGGAGCCGTCGGCGGGGGGCCGCCCGGCCGTGCTGGCCTGGGCGATGACGTCGGCGTGCCGGGGTCCGGCGGGGTGGGCGCGCATCACATCCGCTCCGGCGCGGTCACGCCCAGCAGGGCCAGGCCGTTGGCGAAGACCTGCTGCGCGGCCTGGCACAGCCGCAGGCGGGCGCCGTGCAGCTCGGTGGCCTCCTCGTCGCCGCGCGGGAGGATGCGCAGCGCGGGCTTGTGGTCGTACCAGCGGTGCAGGTCGCCCGCGAGGGAGTGCAGGTAGTTGGCGACCCGGTGCGGCTCGCGCAGCTCGGCGGCGGCCTTGACCACGCGCGGGAACTCGCCGAGCGCGCGGATCAGCGTGCCCTCGGCCTCGTGCTCCAGCAGCTGGAGCGAGTCGTTGGCCTCGACCTTGAGGTCGGCGGCGTTGCGCAGCACGGAGCAGATGCGCGAGTGCGCGTACTGGACGTAGTAGACCGGGTTCTCGCTGGAGCGCTTGCGCAGCAGGTCCAGGTCGATGTCGACGGAGGAGTCGACGGAGGCGCGGATCATCGCGACCCGGGCCGGGTCGACGCCGACGGCGTCGACCAGGTCCTCCATGCTGATGATGTTGCCCGCGCGCTTGCTCATCCGGACCGGCTTGCCGTCGCTGACCAGGTTGACCATCTGGCCGATCAGGACCTCGACGCTGTCCGGGTCGTCGCCCAGCGCGGCGGCGGCGGCCTTGAGGCGGCCGATGTAGCCGTGGTGGTCGGCGCCGAGCATGTAGATGCACAGGTCGAAGCCGCGCGAGCGCTTGTCGACCAGGTAGGCGATGTCGCCGGCGATGTAGGCGGGGGCGCCGTCGCTCTTGATGACGACGCGGTCCTTGTCGTCGCCGAACTCGGTGGAGCGCAGCCACCAGGCGCCGTTCTCGAAGTAGAGCTTGTCGGAGCCCTTGAGCTTCTCGACGGCGGTGGTGACGGCGCCGGACTTGTGCAGCGAGTCCTCGTGGAAGAACACGTCGAAGTCGGTGCCGAAGTCGTGCAGGTCGCGCTTGATCTCGTCGAACATGAGGTTGACGCCGATGCGCCGGAACACCTCGGGGCCGTCCTCGGCGGTCAGCGCCTCGGGCTCCTGGCGCAGCACCTCGGCGGCGATGTCGGAGATGTAGCTGCCCGCGTAGCCGTCCTCGGGGGCGGGCTCGCCCTTCGCGGCGGCCATGAGGGAGCGCACGAAGCGGTCGATCTGGGCGCCCGCGTCGTTGAAGTAGTACTCGCGGGTCACGTCGGCGCCGCTCGCGGCCAGCACGCGGCCGAGCGCGTCGCCGGTGGCGGCCCAGCGGGTGCCGCCCAGGTGCAGCGGGCCGGTGGGGTTGGCGGAGACGAACTCCAGGTTGATCTTCCGGCCGGCGAGCAGGTCGCTGCGGCCGAATTCTTCACCCTTAGTGATGATTTCGCGCACAATCGCGGCCTGCGCGTCGGGGGCGAGCCGCAGGTTCAGGAAGCCGGGGCCCGCGACGGTGACCTCGGAGAGGGCGTCGTTGCTGGTCAGGGCCTCGGCGAGCCAGGTGGCGAACTCGCGGGGGTTGGTGCCCGCCTTCTTGGCGGTCTGCAGGGCCACGTTGGTGGCGTAGTCGCCGTGCTCGGGGTTGCGCGGTCGCTCGATAGTGACCTCGGCCGGGAGGGCGGAGGGGTCGAGACCGCGCGTGGACAGCACGTCCACGGCCGTCGCACGGACCAGTTCAGCGAGCGCAGCGGGAGTCACCCGGTGAAGTTTAGGGAAGTGTTGCCCCTGGTCTCGACCGGGTTCTCCCGTCCCAGGGCGTGGAACGTCAACTGTGATCACCCGAAGGGCGTCACTCAGGGTTGACGGCCAGCAGACACCTGGTCCCTAAACTGACCTGCGGCATGGGTGTGACGAATCCCTGATGACCTGAGGCGGACATGACCAGCGGCAAGAAGACGAAGGCCGCGCGCTCCAGCGTGCAGGCGGCGCGTTCCTCGGTGGTGGCGAGCAAGCCCAAGCCGTGGGGCACCATCATCGCGGTGATCGCCGTGCTGGGACTCGCGGGCGGTGTTTTCGGCTACGCGTACACGCGCATCGACGAGAAGAACCAGCGCGACGCGGCACTGGCCAAGTGGAACCCCACCGAGGAGAACAAGGACCCGTCCGACCAGATCGAGGGCGTGGTCAAGCAGGAGTACGCGGCGGGCAAGCACGTCGACGCGACGCAGCGGGTGGCGTACAACTTCTCGCCCCCGTTCGGCGGGCCGCACGACTCGGTGTGGGCCAACTGCACGGGCGTCGTCTACTCCAGCGCGGTGCGCACCGAGAACATGGTGCACGGCCTCGAGCACGGCGCGGTGTGGATCGCGTACAACCCGGACCAGGTCTCGGGCCCGGCGCTGGACACCCTGAAGGCCAAGGTGGACAACCAGCCCTTCACGATGATGTCGCCGTACCCCGGCCTCGACAAGCCGATCTCGCTCCAGTCCTGGGGCCACCAGCTGAAGCTGGAGTCGGCCGACGACGAGCGGATCGACCAGTTCATCCAGTCGCTGCGCCGCAACCAGTACACGTACCCGGAGATCGGCGCGACCTGCGACTCCGCCACGTTCAACGTGGACAGCCCGCCGCCGTTCGTGGCCGAGGCGCCCGGCGCCGACGCGGTCCCGATGGAGGGCGGCACGCAGGCCACCGACGAGATGCCGCAGGACGGCCAGCCCGCCCCGCAGGCCTCGACCCCGGCCGGTTCGCAGGCCCCCGCGACCGGGGCCTCCGCCCCCGCCTCGTCCGCGCCCGCCGGCAGCTGACGTGGCCGACGTGGAACGGGTCCCCGATCCGGACGACCCGCTGACCGACCCCGCCGACCCGACCCCCTCCCCCGAGGGGGCGGGCGGCGGGCGCCCCACCGCCGCGCGCGCCGTGGTGATCGGCGCCGCCGTGGTGGCCGTGCTGCTGCTGGGCGCGGCGATCGGCCTGCTGGTGAAGGTGCCCGGCGCGGACACCGGCACGACGCCGGGCCGGGACTCGGTGGACGTCGGCTTCGCGCAGGACATGGCGGTGCACCACGTGCAGGCCGTGACCATGTCGAACATCGCCCTGGACCGCACCGAGGACGACGCGGTGCGGCAGCTGGCGTTCGACATCGGCTCGACCCAGCTGGAGCAGGTCGGCCGCATGAAGGGCTGGCTGACGCTGTGGCGGATGCCCGAGCAGCCCACCGGCGGCACGCACATGGCGTGGATGTCGGGGCAGGGCGGGACCGGGCACCACGACGGGACCGTGGCGACCGAGGGCGCGTCCGCCGGGCGCAGCGGCCTGATGCCGGGCATGGCCACGTCCGAGGAGCTGGCGAAGCTGCGCTCGCTCGGCGGGGCCGAGTTCGACGTGTACTTCCTCCAGCTGATGCTGCGCCACCACCAGGGCGGCGCGCCGATGGCGGCCTACGGGGCCGAGCACGCCGAGCAGGACGCGGTGCGGACGCTGGCGGACAACATGCTGCGGTCGCAGACCGGCGAGTCCGAGTACATGGAGCACCTGCTGGCGGACCGGGGCGCGGCCCCGCTCCAGTAGTGGAGCGCGCCAGGCGAAAGCCGCACCGGCTGGGCCGCAGCGGAGGGGCGGGCGCGGCGGTCGGGGGTTCGTGCTGCTGCGCAGCACGGGGCAGGCGCGTCTTGCCGGGCGCGGCGCCTGCCCCGTGCCACGGTCGCGACGGGGACGAGTCCCCCGAACTCCCCACCGCGGCTCCCCTGTCGCGCGTCACTCGGACGGCGCTCCTCCAGGAAGAGGTGTCGGTAACGCTATGCCACTTCCAGGGAATTCAGGTCTGGTTCTTTTGGGTGAAAAAATAGCTGAAAACATTTCATCTATGTCGAACCGGTAATCGCATTCCACACAGCGGTCGCACATGGCCCCCCGGTCGCCGGAACCGACGACCTACCGTGATCACCCGATCGCGCCGCGCCGATCAGCCCCGGTCGGAGCAGTGGCCGGACATTCTTCCGGACAGGATCCAGCAGCGATCTTGACATCGATGTCAGCCTCCCGCTTCTCTGCCCGCTACGGGGGCCCACGAGGTCCGGACCTGGCGGAAGGCGTGCGCAATGGGGCACATGCGGGGCAGGCGGAGATCATTCGCGGGAGCGCTGGCGATATCCGTGGCGCTGGCGGGCGTGCCAGTCTGGGGGCAGGCCACCGCTGCCCCCGAGGAGCCGCCCGTGCGCGAGACCGTCTTCGCCACCTCCTTCGAGGAGGGGCAACCGCTCCCCGACTGGGCGAGCACCGTGGAGACCGGACCGGACGGGAAGCCGAGGACCGGCGGTGTCAACGGCAACGACTCCACCGGCATCCCCGGCAACATCACCGACCGCGTCACCTCGGTCGCGGCCAACGCCGAGTACGTCGAGTCGGACGAGGTGAAGGAGAACCTGGTCGACGGGAGCCCCAGCAGCAAGTGGCTGGCGTTCACCGCGACCGGCTGGCTGGAGTTCACCTTCGACGCGCCCGCCACCGTCAAGGACTACGCCCTCACCTCCGCCAACGACGCGCCCGAGCGCGACCCGAAGGACTGGAGGCTCAGCGGGTCCGACGACGGCGAGACCTGGACCGAGCTGGACGCCCGCACCGGGCAGACCTTCGCCGGTCGGCACACGACGGTCACCTACGAGACCGGCAACACCACCGCCTACCGGCACTACCGGATCGACATCACCGCGAACCGGGGCGGCCAGGCCGTGCTCCAACTCGCCGAGGTCACCTTCTCCGACGGCTCCACCTCCCCGCCCGCCGAGCACATGCGCACCACCACCGGCGAGGGCGCCACGGGGGCGTACAACTCCCGCTCCCGCACCGGGTTCACCGGCACGCGGGCGCTGCGCTACCAGGGCACGCACACCGCGCAGGGGCGCGGCCACTCGTACAACAAGGTGTTCGAGGTCGACTTCCCGGTCACCGCGACCACCGAGCTGTCCTACCTGCTGTTCCCCTCGTTCAGCGCGGGCGACCTGCGCTACCCGTCCACGTACGCGGCACTGGACGTGGCGTTCTCCGACGGCACCTACCTGAGCGAGCTGGGCGCGCGCGACCAGCACGGGTTCGAGCTCTCGCCGAGGGGCCAGGGCGAGTCGAAGGCGCTGTCCACGAACCAGTGGAACCGGGTCGCGTCGGTGATCGGGCAGGTCGCGGCGGGCAAGACCGCCAAGCGCATCCTGGTCGGCTACGACAACCCGGCGGGTCCGGCGGCGTTCAACGGCTGGGTCGACGACGTGGCCGTGCACACCGCGCCCGAGGTCGTGGAGCACGCCCGCCCGTCCGACTGGGTGCTGACCACGCGCGGCACCAACTCCAGCGGCGGCTTCTCCAGGGGCAACAACTTCCCGGCCACCGCCGTGCCGCAGGGCTTCAACTTCTGGTCCCCGATGACGAACGCGGGGTCCACGAGCTGGATCTACGAGTACGCGAAGGCCAACAGCCGCACCACGAACCTGCCGTCGCTGCAGGCGTTCACCGCGAGCCACCAGCCGAGCCCGTGGATGGG
>NZ_JBQGCX010001215.1:0-3991 GCF_052038725.1 Actinosynnema sp. | reverse complement strand
CTGCTGGTGCCGGCACTGGTAGCACTCGCCGCAGGCGGGGACGAACGACAGCACGACCTGATCGCCGACGGCGACGGTGCTCACGCCCTCGCCGACCTCTTCGACGATGCCGGCGCCCTCGTGGCCCAGCACGATCGGCGTCGGCAGCGGGCGCACGCGCGAGCCGTCGAGCACGGACAGGTCGGAGTGGCACAGCCCGGTGGCGCCGACCCGGACCAGCAGCTCGCCCGGCCCCGGCGGGTCCAGCTCCAGGTCGACGACCTCCAGCGGCCCGCCGACCTCGCGCAGCAGCGCGCCCCGCGTCCTCACGGGACCACCAGCCCGGTCATCGCCGCCCGCAGCCCGTCCGGGATCGGCACCGGCCTGCGGGTGCCCCGGTCGGTGAACACGTGCACGAAGTGCCCCTGCGCCACCAGCTCGTCCGCCCCCTCGCGGTAGAAGCCGACCTCGTACCGGACGCTGGAGCTGCCGAGCTTGCCCACGCGCAACCCGGCGTCGAGCGCGTCGGGGAACGCGACGGCCGCCCGGTAGGAGCAGTGCGACTCGACGCACAGCCCGATCGCGGGGCCGCCGTGGATGTCCAGCCCGGCGCCGATCAGCCAGGTGTTGATCACCGTGTCCATGAACGCGTAGTGGACGACGTTGTTGACGTGCCCGTACACGTCGTTGTCGCCCCACCGGGTGGGGACCCGCTGCCAGTGCGGGTAGTGCTCGCGCAACGCCCTGCCACCTCCCGTGCGGTCGCCGATGGCCGCGGGCCCAGTCTGGCGGGCGGGGGCGCGGGCCGTGAAGGGCCGGGACGCGCCCCGCTCGACCGTTGGTGTGACGTGTTTCACAGCAGCGCCAATCACCGCCGCCGGTCACACCGAGTCAGCATTCCGATCCGATCAACCCGAAAACCGGCCACCAACTCGCCGGGCGCGGTGAACGGGACTCCCCGATGCTTTTACCGGAACCACACCACCTCGCCCACGGGGTGAAATCGCCGGCCGACCCCACCGCGCCAGGTCGAGCGCACCGTGCACACCCTCGCCCCAAGGAGTGAGCCACATCCCCACGAACGAGTTAAAACCACTCGACACGCCGCCCAACCAGCAGGTTCACCCAAAAAAGGCGAATCCACACCGCACAGACACCGTGAGTGCTCTCCGGAAACAGGAATAGCCCCAAGGACGGACCCCGCATCGGACCCTTCCCGCGCCCTTTCCCGCGCTCGACGCCCCTCACTACGGTCTATCCGGCCCTTCACGACGATTTCCCAGAATTAGGCGGTGTACCCGGTGTCTGTCACCGATCAGGGCGTGGAATCCGAGCGCCCTCAGCTGAGCCTCGGCACTGCGGCTGCCCGCAACCTCGCGACCACCACCAAGTCCGCCCCGCAGATGCAGAACATCACCTCGCGGTGGCTGCTGAAGGTCCTGCCGTGGGAGCAGGCGGCCGGTGGCGCGTTCCGGGTCAACCGCAGGCTCAGCTACGCGGTCGGCGACGGCAGGCTGACCTTCACCAACACCGGCGCCGCCGTGCAGGTCGTGCCGCAGGAGCTGTGCGAGCTGCCGCTGCTGCGCGGGTTCGAGGACGTGGCCGTGCTGGCCGCGCTCGCCTCCCGCTTCAAGCAGCGCGAGTTCGCCGCGGGCGAGGTCGTCGTGGAGCGCGGGCGCACCCAGGACGCCGTGCACCTAGTCGCGCACGGCCGGGTCAACAAGATCGGCGAGACCGAGTACGGCGACCAGACGGTGCTCGGCGTGCTCGCCGACGGCGACCACTTCGGCGGCCAGTGCCTGGCCGGTCCGCAGGGCGTCTGGGACTTCACCGTCAAGGCGATCACCCCGGTCACCATGCTGGTGCTGCCGTGGAGCGTGTTCGAGCAGCTCAACGGCGAGATGGGCGGCCTGCGGGCGCACATCCAGCGGATGGTGAACGCCGGTCGCCAGAAGCAGAACCAGCACGGCGAGGCCGAGATCGACATCGCCTCGGGCCACGAGGGCGAGGCCCCGCTCCCCGGCACGTTCGTGGACTACGAGCTGGCGCCGCGCGAGTACGAGCTGAGCGTCGCGCAGACCGTCCTCAACATCCACACCCGCGTCGCGGACCTCTACAACGAGCCGATGGACCAGGTCGAGCAGCAGCTGCGGCTCACCATCGAGGCGCTGCGCGAGCGCCAGGAGCACGAGCTGGTCAACAACCGCGACTTCGGCCTGCTGCACAACTCCGACCTCGGCCAGCGCATCCACACCCGCACCGGCCCGCCCACCCCGGACGACTTCGACGAGCTGCTGTCCCTGGTGTGGAAGCAGCCGACCGCGTTCCTGGCGCACCCCAAGGTGATCGCCGCGTTCGGCCGCGAGTGCACCCAGCGCGGGATCTACCCGCAGAACACCGACCTGAACGGGCACCTGGTCCCCGCGTGGCGCGGCGTGCCCGTGCTGCCCTGCAACAAGATCGGCATCAGCGACCAGCGCACCAGCTCGGTGATCCTGCTGCGCGCGGGCAAGGACAACCAGGGCGTGATCGGCCTGCACCAGACCGGCCTGCCCGACGAGTACCAGCCCGGCCTGAACGTGCGGTTCATGGGCATCAACGAGCGGGCGGTCATGTCGTACCTGGTCAGCACGTACTACTCCGCCGCGATCATGGTCCCCGACGCCGTCGGCGTGCTGGAGCACGTCGAGCTGGGCCGCGAGGACTGAGCAACCCGGTAGCACCGTCCCCACGACCAGATCGGAAGCACGCACGTGACAGCGATCGACCCCGCCCTGCCGCTCGACGAGATCGAGCGCACGCGCCAGAGCCTGGGCACCGCCGCCGCCCGCAACCTGGCCACCACGACCAAGTCCGCCCCGCAGATGCAGGCCATCTCGGCCCGCTGGCTGCTGCGCGAGCTGCCCTGGGTGCAGACCCAGGCGGGCACGTACCGGGTCAACCGCAGGCTCACCTACGCCGTCGGCGACGGGCGGATCACCTTCACCAGCACCGGTTCCGACATCCGCGTCATCCCGCAGGAGCTGCGCGAGGTGCCCGCGCTGCGCGCCTTCGAGGACGACGACGTGCTGACCGCGCTCGCGAACCGGTTCGTGCAGCGCGAGTTCACCCCCGGCGACGTGCTGGTGCAGCGAGGCGACCGCGCCGAGGAGCTCTTCCTCGTCGCGCACGGCAAGGTCGACAAGATCGGCGAGGGCGAGTACGGCAACCAGACCGTGCTCGACGTGCTCGCCGACGGCGACCACTTCGGCAACGGCGTCCTGACCGGCGAGACCGAGCGGTGGGGCTTCACCGCCAGGGCGGTCACGCCGGTGATCGCGCTGGTGCTGCCGTGGGAGACCGTGCAGCAGCTGCGCGACGAGAACAGCCCGCTGCGCGCGATCGTCCACTCGACCACGCGCACCAGGGGCCTGCCGCAGAACAAGCACGGCGAGGCGTCCATCGAGATCGCCTCGGGCCACGAGGGCGAGGCCCCGCTCCCCGGCACGTTCGTGGACTACGAGCTGGCGCCGCGCGAGTACGAGCTGAGCGTCGCGCAGACCGTGCTGCGGGTCCACAGCCGCGTCGCGGACCTCTACAACAAGCCGATGAACCAGACCGAGCAGCAGTTGCGGCTCACCGTCGAGGCCCTGCGCGAGCGGCAGGAGTTCGAGATGGTGAACAACCGCGACTTCGGCCTGCTGCACAACGCGGACCTCAAGCAGCGCATCCACACCCGGACCGGCCCGCCCACCCCGGACGACCTGGACGAGCTGCTCAGCCGCAGGCGCAAGACCGCGTTCATGCTGGCCCACCCGCGCGCGATCGCCGCCTTCGGGCGCGCGGCGACCAAGCGCGGCGTGTACCCCGGCGTGGAGAACCGCAACGGCACCATGGTGACCACCTGGCGCGGCGTGCCGCTGCTGCCGTGCGACAAGATCCCGGTCACCGACCAGGGCACCAGCTCGATCCTGGCGATGCGCGTGGGCGAGCAGGACAGCGGCGTGGTCGGCCTGCACCAGACCGGCATCCC
>NZ_JBQGCX010001214.1:0-1525 GCF_052038725.1 Actinosynnema sp. | reverse complement strand
GGCGGGCGCCGGGGGAGTCGTAGAGGATCACCACGTCGGCCTTGCCGTCGCCGGTCGGGTCGCCGACCGACAGCTTGCTGCGCCCCGCGTCCCAGGTCCCGTTGCCGGAGTCCCACCAGTAGGCGGGCCAGTCGAACTTGGTCCCCGTCGACCGCGCGACGAACGCCGCCGTCCGGGCGTTGCCGTAGTCGTAGAGCATCACCAGGTCGTCCTTGCCGTCCCCGGTGAAGTCGCCCCGGACCTGGGTCTCCCCGTTCGCGACCGGCGTGCTGTCGACGATGTTGAGGTACCGCAGCGCGCGGAACCCGTCGGACGCGTAGCCCGAGCGCGACCGCTTCACGTGCTGCGCCACGTCGCCCCAGGTGCGCTCCTGGTAGATCCACATCTCGGTGCGCCCGGCGTCGGCCCACTTGTCGAACAGCACGACGTGCCCGCTGCTGAGCAGCGCGTCGCCCGGCTTGAGCTCGTCGTAGCTGCTGAGGAAGGTCTTCCCGCCCCACGCGGCCAGGTCGCCGGTGTTGAGGTCCCAGCCGTCCGACTTCTTCGGCAGGTGCCAGGCCATCGACACGTACCCGGAGCAGTCCGGGCGGTACTTGTGCCCGTCGCCGTCGTCGACGGCCTTGGCCTGGTCCTGGCTGTAGGGCACCCTCTGGTCCACCCACCGCTGCGCGCGGGCGAGGACCTCGGCCCTGGTGATCTGCGGTCCGAGGTCCGGCAGCGCCGCGGCCGACGACGGCGCGCCGACCTGCTCCCGCGCGCTCGGGTCGGCGTGGGCGACGGCCCCGCCGAGCGCGGTGCTCGCGGTCAGCAGGAGCGCGCTGAACGCGGTGACGATCTTGCGTCTGAAGTGCACTGGTTCTCCCCCCGTGGTGCTTGTCCCCGTTGTGGAGGCACCCTCGGACATGGACATTCACGGGGTCTTGCGAAATCCTTAACGCCGCTGCGCGGAAGTGGTGCCTGGGGGGCGCGATGGAAGTCAGGCTGCTGGGCTCGGTCGGGGTGTGGGAGCGCGACCGCGAGGTGGCGCCCGTGCAGCCGCGACAGCGGGCGGTGCTGGCCGCGCTGGCGGTGGAGGCGGGCAGACCGGTCGCCGTGGACACCCTGCTGCGCCGCGTCTGGGGCGAGACCCCGCCCGCCCGCGCCCGCGACGCGCTCTACGTGCACATCACCCGCCTGCGGCGGACGCTGGGCCGGCAGCGGGCGCGGCTGGGCAAGCGGGCGCCGTGGCGCGTGGTGACAGGAGGGTCGGCGCGCTATATCGAGGCACTGCGTCGCCGTTGGCACGTGCAGGAGCGTGTGTCCACGCCGATCGCCGCCGTACTTCGTCGCGAGGATGGCGTCGGCGTCGTGACACCCGCAGGCACGGAACGCTTCGACCACGTCGTGATGGCCTGCCACAGCGACGACGCGCTGCGCTTGCTGCGAGATGCCGACGCGCGCGAACGCAGCATCCTCGGCGCCATCCGCTATCAAGGCAACGACACCGTGCTGCACACGGATGCGAGCCTGCTGCCCCGACGCCGCA